>CAMDDO010000001.1 GCA_945892755.1 Rhizobium sp. Q54
TCCGACATTCCCCAAGTGGCCTGTCGTTTGATTGCAAGGTCGGCTGATTTTGCCGCCAGATCAAGTGATCTGCACTCCAAGCCTGGTCTGCGGTCACCGGAACGCTCGAATGTGGGTGGGATTGGGCCGCAAAGCCGCGTCATCCTTGCCCGGCGGCGACGTTTTTCAGCATGGCGGACAGACCTGTCCTGCCGCTTTCGTTCAGTTTGGGCTTGGATCGCGGTCACGCGCATAGCGGCGGCGCTCGCAATCGGCGTATGGCGGCGAGAATGGCCCTGACCATCGGGCCGGTGACCGCGACCTCGGCCAGCTGGAAAGTGATGGCGCGGGCGTGGCGCACAACGCGGGCGCCGATCTTGATCAGCTTGAGCTGGAGGCTGGTCAGCGACCAGTCGGCCATCGCCTCGGGCAGCTCGATGCAGCGCAGGAAGGTCGCCAGGTTGTAGGCCAGCGCGTGCAGTTGCAGCCGCACCTCGTTGTCACGGAACCGCCTGCACGACAGCCGCGTCCAGTGGAAGGCGTGCTTGCCCTCCTTGATGTGCTGCTCGGCGGTGCCGCGTCGATTATAGAAGCGGGTGACCTCGTCCGGCTCCATGGGCAGGTTGGTGACGATGAAGCCGATCTTTGGAAACAGCTCGCCCGGGTGCCATTCGATCTTGGCAATGACACGGCGCGGCTTGTCCCAGGATGCGGCCTGATACTGAAAGTCCTCGTAGAACCGCTTCACCTTGGTCTTTGACGGCCGCCCCACAGGCCGCTTCAACCGGTGAGCGATGCAACCTTCCAGAACTGCGTTCTTCTTCATCCGGATGGCGTAGAGACAGCCTGCCTCTTCGAGCCGCTCATAGAGTGCCGGGATGGCGTAGGCGGCATCGGCCCGGAAGAAGCGCATGATGTCGCGCTTGGCATACCGGGTGATGACGGGGTCGAGGACATCCCGCCAGCCATCGGCACTGTGGACGTTGCCATGCCGCAGAGCGCAGCGTTCCAGCATGCCGAACTGATTGAACAGGAAGTTCGGGTGATAGCAGCTGCAGTCGAAATGCCCATTCCAGGCGGTGCCCTCCTGATCGCCATGGGTGGGGCTGACCGAGCTGTCCATGTCCAGCACGATGAACTTCAGCCCATTGCGATCATGGAAGCGGTCGATCCATTGCCCGTTCAGGTCGGCCAGCGCTTCCCGGTTCTCAGGCATGGCCAGCGTCTCGGTCTCGAACCGCCCCATCTGCGTGGCCGAGGCCGCCTGAGCATCAACAGCACGACCACCCACGACCTGGCGCATGGCTGGATCGAGGGCCAACCGGTCGGCGTCGTTGACGTCCTCGTAGCCCGCGAGCCGACCATAAACCGACTGCCGGAACAGGCCGTCGAGCCGATGGGTCGTGTTCTTCCCATGACGGCTGTCAGACAGCGCTGCCGACGCCAAGTCAGACAGCCCCAGCGCGTCATCCAGTTCGCGCATCACCAGCAGACCACCGTCCGAACTTAGCTGCGTGCCCCGGAACTCCAGCCGCACCCGACGGTCGAAATCCACCCGATCACCCCGCCCGGAACCCGCACCCTCTGGGTGATCCATGAAACCCGTCCCTCTCCGCCTGTAACACAATGAATTATATGACAAATACCGCCATCAGGACAGCAAACTCAGCGGGTTACTCGGGGAATGCGGGGTTAAGGCTTCAGAAACCCGACGATCGCTTCGATCTCGCGCAGGTTCCGATCCGCGATGTGCGAGGCCCGTTCTACCCCGGCGCGCAAGACCTCGTCGATATAGTCCGGGTGCTGCAGCAGGCGGCGCATATCGGCGGCCAGCGGCCCGAGCTTCTCGACCGCGAGATCGGCCAGCGCGCCCTTGAAGGTCGAAAAGCCCGAACTGGCATAAAGCGAGGTCACCGTTTCGCTACTTTGTCCCGCCAGCGCCGCATAGATATCGATCAGATTTGCCACTTCGGGCCGGCGTTCCGGCTCATAGGTCACGTTGGGCTCGGAATCGGTCTTGGCCTTCTTGATCTTGAGCGCGATCGTCGCGGCGTCGTCGGTCAGATTGATGCGCGAATAGTCCGACGGGTCGGACTTGCTCATTTTCTTGGTGCCGTCCCTGAGCGACATGACGCGCGTCGCGGCACCGAGGATCATCGGCTCTGGCAGTGGAAAATACTCCATGCCGTAGTTCCGGTTGAAGGCGCCGGCGATGTCGCGCGCGAGCTCGAGATGCTGCTTCTGGTCCTCGCCGACCGGCACGTGAGTGGCCTTGTAGAGCAGGATGTCGGCGGCCATCAGAACCGGATAGGCATAAAGCCCGAGGGCGGCCTGGTCGCGCGCCTTGCCGGCCTTTTCCTTGAACTGGGTCATCCGGTTGAGCCAGCCGAGCGGCGTCATGCAATTCAGGATCCAAGCGAGGCCGGCATGGCCCCTGACCTGGCTCTGGTTGAAGACGGTGCTGCTTTTGGCGTCGATGCCGGCGGCAATCAGCCCCGCGGTGACCTCGCGCGTGGCGGCCTGGAGCGCCTTCGGGTCCTGCGGCACGGTGATCGCGTGCAGATCGACGATGCAATAGAGGCAGTCATACTCCGCCTGCATCGTGACCCAGTTCTTGATCGCGCCAAGATAATTGCCGAGGTGCAAATTGCCGGTCGGCTGCACGCCGGAGAATACGCGGTTCATGGCACTCCGAGGCGGTGAGACAGGGGTCTTTTGAGCGCGGCACTTATGGCGTGGCGCGCCGGGACGGTCAAGCCGCGCCCGGCCTGTCATCAGGCGCAACACCGCCTTTTTCCGCCACCGCGTCGCGTCGCCGCAAGGCACCGATGAGTTCGCGCGCCTTGAACGCGCCGAGCAGGCGAGCGGTCCCGACATAGGCGGCAAAGCCACCAAGCACGAGCGCGACTAGCCCGACCACGCGCATCGATTGGCTTCCCGACAGCGCGGAATCGAGCCCCATGCCCAAAGCAAAGAGCACAGCCGCCATCAGCGCGGAAGCCCCCGTGATCGCGATCAGCCGCGCCTTAAGGCGCGCATCGACGCGAAAATGGCCGCGTCGGTGCAGGCCGCGCGCCAAGAGGATCACATTGAGCCAGCCGGCGATCGAAAGCGATAGCGCAAGCCCGATATGGCCGAGCACATGCATCAAAGCGAGGTTGAGCCCGACATTGAGGGCAACGCAGATCGCCGCGATGATCACCGGCGTGCGCGTGTCGGCGCGCGCGAAAAAGCCAGGCGCCAAGACCTTGACCAAGACGAAGGCGGGCAAGCCCGCGGCATAGGCCATCAGCGCGCCCGCCGCCGCGCGGGTCGCGCCGGCATCGAACGCACCGCGCTCGAACAAAACGCGCATGATCGGCTCGGCTGAAACGATGAGCGCCACCGCCGCCGGCAAGGCCAAAAAGAAGGCGATCTCGATCGCCCGGTTCTGGCTATGAGAGGCCGCCGCTTCCTCATTGGATCGAATCTGACGAGAGAGCAGCGGCAAAAGCGCCGTGCCGACCGCGACGCCGACCACCCCGATCGGCACCTGATTCAGTCGATCGGCGTAATAGAGATAGGAAACCGCGCCTTCCGGCAGCAGCGAGGCGATGACCACCGAGACGAACAAATTCACTTGCGCGACGCCGGCGCCGAGCGCGGCCGGGCCGATTACCTTCAAAAGGCGCCGCACGCTTGGCGTCAGTCTCGGCCTGCGCAGCCTGAGCCCCATGCCGAGGCGCGAACAGGCAACGATCAGCCAGACGAATTGCACGACGCCCGCGACCGCGACGCCGATCGCGAGCGCGTGACCGGGCGTCTCGGTCACGCGCCCGATCGTCAAGATCGCGATGATCATGCAGAGATTGAGCAGGATCGGCGTCGCCGCAGCGGCGGCGAAACGGTAGAGCGAATTCAGCACGCCGCCCAAAAGCGCGGCGAGCGAAATGAACAGCAAATAGGGAAAGGTAATGCGCGTCAGCGTGACCGTGAGATCGAATTTCACGGGATCGTCGGCGAAGCCCGGCGCCAACACATACATCAACCATGGCATCGCGATCTGCGCCGCGACCACGATAAACAGAAGCGCGGTCAAGAGGAGCGCCAACGCCTCCTCGGCCACATTGCGCGCCGCCTGGAGGCCATCGCGCTCGAGCGCGCCGGCAAATTGCGGCACGAAGGCGGCGTTGAAGGCGCCCTCGGCGAACAGCGTGCGCATGAAACTCGGCACGCGCAGCGCGATAAAAAAAGCATCCGCCACCAAACCGGCACCGAGCCGGTCCGCGATCAGAATGTCGCGAACGAACCCGAGCACGCGCGAGGCCAGGGTGTAGCCGCCCACGGTCGCGATCCATCGTCCCATGGCCATGTGCCGGATCTCGCTTGCGCTTGTCGGCGGCCTAGCTGGCGACGGTCTCGGGCGTCGAGGCAGCCGGTTCGCCGATCGCTTCGAGCAGGCGCGCGCGCATGGTCTCGATCTGGCTTGCCTTGGTCACCTTCAGCCCGAAGCGATCCTTGACGTAGAAGACGTCGACCGCGCGTTCGCCATAGGTCGAGATATGCGCGCTCACGATAGAAAGACCTAGCGCGGTCAAGGTCCGCGCGACGTCGTGCAGGAAGCCCGTGCGGTCGCGACCGACAATCTCGATCACGGTGTGACGCGAACTAGCCTCATTGTCGATCAAGACGCGCGGCTCGATGCCGAGCGCGGCCGTGCGGCGTGGAAAGCTCGGCCGCCGATCGAGTGCCCTGTCGAGCCTGATCTCACCCGCCAAGGCGGCCTCGAGCAGCGAGGCGATGCGTGCCAGGCGCTCGTCGTCGTCGAACGCGCCACGATCCGCGCTTTGTACCCAAAACGTGTCGAGCGCGACGCCATCGGCCGTGGTGAAGGCCTTGGCGTCGACGATCGAGGCCCCGGCCATGGCGATGGCGCCGGCAACCGCCGCGAACAGGCCGGCATGGTCGGCAGCGAAAACCGTGATTTCGGTCACGGCACGCGTACCGTGTACATGGGTGTCGAGCAACAGCGGCGCGTTCCTGACCGAGGCTTCGCGCGCCAGCCGAGCATGGCGGATTTGGGTTTCGAGATCGGTCGAGAGCCAATAGGCCGGTGGCAAGCGCGCGACATGGGCCTCGACCTCGCTACCCAGCCAATCGGACAACGCACCGCGTAACGCCGCCTGAGCGCGCACCGCGCGCGCCGTGCTTGCTTCCGCCGCGTGGCCGCCGGTCAAACGCTCCTCGGCGCGGGAATAAAGCGTGCGCAGCAATGAGCCGCGCCAGCTATTCCAGCGCCCCGGCCCAACCGCGAAGATATCGGCGGCCGTCAGCACGATAAGAAGGCGCAAACGCTCGATCGACTGCACCTCGGCGACGAAGTCGCTAACCGTCTGTGGATCGTTGACGTCGCGCTTGAATGCGGTGCTGCTGAACAACAAGTGCCAGCGCACGAGCCAAGCCGCGAGATCGGTTTCTTCCTCGCTCATGCCGAGCCTGGGTCCGAGCGAGCGCGCGATGCGTTCGCCCACCACCGAGTGATCCTCGCCGCGACCCTTGGCGACATCGTGCAGGAAGGCGCCGAGATAGAGCGCGTTGCGCGACAGCGGCTTCTTGACGATCTCACTAGCCAGCGGGAGCTCCGCCACGAGGCGGCCGTTTTCGATGCGCGAGAGAACGCCGATGGCGCGGATGGTATGCTCATCGACGGTGTAGGCGTGGTACATGTCGTGCTGGGTCTGCGCCACGACGCGGCCAAAATCAGGCACGAAACGGCCGAGCACGCCGGCTTCGTTCATGCGGCGGAGCACGGTTTCGGGGTCGCGCCGATCGGTCAGCAGCGCAAGGAAAAGAGCGTTGGCCTCAACATCGTCGCGCACCGCCGGCCCGATCAATTTGAGCGATTGATGGACCAGCCTGAGCGTCACCGGATGGACTTCGAGTTCGAGCTGCTGGGCGATGCGAAAAAGCCGAATCAGGCGGGCCGGCCGCTCTTCGAAAATATCGTCGCGCGCGGCGGCGAGGCGCCCGCCCTCGACCCTGAAGCCATCGACCTCAGGCCCGGACCAGGCGGCGCTGCCGATCACCGGACTCGGCTTGAAATGCTCGCTTTCGAGCGTCGCGCATAGAACGCGTGTCAGTTCGCCGGCGGTCTTGGCGAGAAGGAAATAGTGTTTCATGAAGCGTTCGACGGCGCGCGCGCCAGCGCGCTCGGCATAGCCCATGCGCCGCGCGATGATCGGCTGGACGTCGAAGGTCAGGCGATCCTCGGCGCGCCCGGTGACCGCGTGCAAATGGCAGCGCACCGTGAGCAGAAACACCTCGGCATGGGCGAAGCGGGCGTATTCCTTGGCGCTGATCACGCCGCGCCCAACCAGATCGCCGAACCGAGCGACGCGATAGAGATATTTGGCGATCCAGAACAGCGTATGCAGATCGCGCAGACCGCCTTTACCGTCCTTGACGTTGGGCTCGAGCAGATAGCGCGAATCGCCGACCCGGCGGTGCCGTGCGTCGCGCTCGTCGAGTTTTGCCTTGACGAACTCGGCCTCGCTCCCCGGCACCAGCTCGGCATCGAAGCGTCGACGCAGTTCTTCCAGCAACGCGGTATCGCCATGAACATGGCGCGCCTCGAGAAGCGCGGTGCGGATGCTCATGTCGGCGCGCGCCCGCGCGATCGATTCGTCGAGCGAGCGCACCGCGTGACCGACCTTGAAGCCGAGGTCCCACAGCGTATAGAGCACATGCTCGATCACTTGCTCGGCATTCGGCGTCAGCTTGTAGGGATAGAGAAAAAGCAGATCGATATCGGAATGGGGCGCGAGCTCGGCACGGCCATAGCCACCGACCGCGACCAAAGCAAGCCGGTCGGTCAGGGTCGGGTTGGGCAGGGGAAACACGCGTTCGGTCGCATGGTCGAAGGTCACGCGCAGCAGCTCGTCGACCAGATTGCTCATGCCGGCCACGAATTCGGGGCCGCGCGCGCCGGCCTCAAGCCGCGCCAGAAGCCGCGCCCGCCCCTCGTCGAGTGCGAGCCTGAGCTGCGCGAGCACCGGCGCGGAGGCGACGCGCGCATCGCCGCCCGCGGCCTCGAACAAGCGCGCCAATGCGACGCCGAGGTCGCATCGCTCGATGAGCGGCGCTGCTGCCGCTATGCTGGCCATGGCGGGAGGTCTTCCTGCATCGGAATTGTCTCGATCGGTCTTGCTCAATATAGCGCGTTTGGAGCCTTATCATGATGGCGGAATATTTCCGGACCCTTGCCCGCTACAACGCCTGGGCGAATCTTCGCCTCTATGACGCCTGTGCCAAGCTCGGCGAGGTCGAGTATCGCAAGGCGCGGCCGGTCTATTTCGGCTCGATCCATGGCACGCTCAACCACCTTCTGGCCGGCGACCGGATTTGGCTGGGGCGGCTCGAGGGGGTCGCGTCGGGCGTCAGCGCGCTCGACCAGATCCTTTACGACGACCTGACGAGCCTGCGCGCGGCACGCCTTGCGGAGGACGCCCGTATCATCGCCTTTGCCGCTCGGCTGACCGACACCGACCTCGCCAAGACCTTGCATTATCGGACGCTCGCGCAGCCGCAAAAGGACATGGCGACGCCGCTCCCCTTGGTGCTGGGCCATCTATTCAATCATCAGACGCATCATCGCGGGCACGCTCACAGCTTGCTGTCGCAGACCGACGTGCCGCCGCCATCTCTTGACCTAATCTTTTATTTGCGCGACGCCGGATAGCGCAGGAACATCATGTTGCCAGCGTTGAGCGCGGTGTAGAGCATGTCGAAGGCCTCCTTGAAGCGCTCATAGGGGCCGGCCGTGGCGCCCAGCGCGGCGTGGATCTCGGCCAGGCTGCGCCTGCCGTCGATCGCCAGAATGAGCGCCGTCGCGCCCCTCGGCAGCGGATAACGCAACTTCGCCCCGTCGTAATTGAGCACCAGGCCGCTGCCCCGGCTGAGGCGGCCGGCGAACTCGGCCTGATCGCGAACGTCGAGCAACGGAACCACATCGGGCGAGTCAGGCCGCGCCAGCGCGCTCGAGAGCGTCGCCGGCTCGACCAGGTAGCAGATGTGCTTCTTGATCGTGCCCGAGATCAATTCGGCGGCCGCCCAGGCATCTTCCGGCGCCAGCGCCGAGAGCCGCGCCTTGAGCCCTGGATCGCTGACATAGCGCACCGGCTGATAGCGCGCGGGCTCGATGAAGCCGCTGATCGCAAGGCCGGCGCCGCGCACCAACGCGACCAGCTCGGGCACGAGATAGGCGCGGTCGCGCGCGTGCAACAGAAGATCGACGATGCCGGCGTGGCCGAGAAGGTGATGGTCGGTGATACCCTTGTTGGTCTTGAACGGATGGCCGTCGGGGAGAGCGTCCAAGGTCAGCAGCGCGAGATCGATGCGCTGGTCGAGCGACAGGCCCTCGCCGGTCAAGCGTAGAAGCGCCTGAACCTCATAGACTCCGGCGCGCCCCAGAGGTGCGTAGACCATGAGACCAATCCCGCCGCCGGGCGCTAGGGCGCGACGCAGCGCCGCCAGACCGGCCGGCGGATCGTCGAGGTGATGGAGCACACCGCAGCAATCGATGTAGTCGAAGCCGCGAAGGCTCAGTCCGTCGAGCTCCAGGAGCGAGGCACGGTGCAGGCGCAAATTGCGCAAACCGCGCGTCTTAGCGCGCCGCTCGACGATGCCGAGCGCGGCGTTCGACAGATCGATGCAGACGACCTCGGCGGGGCAGCCCGAGGCCTGAAGCTCATAGCCGAGCATGATGGCCGCATCGCCGGTGCCGCAGCCGGCGACCAAGGCTCGGAACGGTTGGCGAAAGTCGCGTCTTCCGCCGAAGACATAGTGATTCAGCTCATCGAGCGGGCTTGGCGAGCCCCTGATGATGCGTCGTTCCGCTTCTTTCGCCGGGATGCGCGGCGGATAGGGGTAGGCCTCATATTGGTCGCGTACGACCGCGCTGGAGTCCTGATCGCCGGTCATGGCCCCGTTCGCCCTCTGTCATCGGGCAACCAGCCACCCGCGACGCGGATCACGCCGACCGGAATGCCGTGCCAATTCCTGAACTCGGGTTCAAAACGAGGCGCGAGGCTGCGCTGAAGCTCATGGCCGAGCGCACCGAAATAGCGCAGCAACACGATTGCCGCAATCTCGGCCGCGCGCCCGGCGCCGTCGGCCACTTTGAGCGCGAAGCCCAGCCCCTTGTGCGGAAGGGCGCCCGCCGCGACACCTTCGGCGCCCTCCTTGAGCAGGATCGTGCCGGCGGATAGCGCGATCAAGTCGGTCGAGAGTCTGCCACGACCGGCGACCATCACCGGCTCGGCGGTCATGGCCGCGGCGACGCGCCGGCAGGCGGCACCGAGCGCGGGCTCCAGGACCTCCGGCGCGGCGAAGCGGGCGAACGCCCGCGCCAAGGTCCGGAGCGGCATGGCGAGGTTGGGCGCGCTGCAGCCATCGATCCCCAGCGGGGCGTTTCCGAGCGGATGACCGCCGAGCGCCTCGAGCAGCCCGACGATGCGCCGTTGCACCGGATGATCGGGCGCGATGTAGCCGATGATCGGCTCGCCCAAATGGCGGGCCGTCGCGATCATGCCGAGGTGCTTGCCGATGCAATTGTTGTGCAGCACGGTCGCTGGCTCGTCATGGCGCGCAAGCGCTTGAGCCGCCGCGCCGTCATAGGGCGCGTGCACGCCGCAGGCGATTTCGACCAGATTGATACCCGTGCGTTGCCTAAACGTTTCGGCAATCTCGACGTGATGGGGCGTGCCGATCTGCGAGCCGGTCGCGAGCGCGAGCTCGGCCGGCGTGACACCGAAGGCATCGGCTGCGCCCGAGTGAACGAATGGCAGCGCCTGAAGCGGCTTGATTGCCGAGCGCGGAAAAACCGGCACGTCGACGTCGCCCCAGGCGCCGTAGAGCCGCCCCTCGGTGTCCGCGACGGCGGCCGCGACAAAATGCCGGCTTTCGACCGCGCCGCCGCGCGTCACCTCGATCACGAAGGGGGCCACGATCCTCGCCATCATCTTTTTTACCCGACGCCGCGCACCTTGCATGGCGCGCTCGGAGCCTGCAAGCTCCGGCCATGCGCGGCTATTTTGGCATCGGCGTCGAGGGCCTCAGCAAGCCGATGAACCTCGGCAATCTGATGCGCTCGGCGCACGCCTTTGGCGCGCGCTTCTTTTTCACGATCAACACCGCGATCGAGCCTGACGCCGAAGCCATCTCGGATACCGCCCGATCCGCAACCCATCTGCCGGTCTATCGTTTCGAGTCCGCGGCCGATCTTGTCTTGCCCGAAGCCTGCAAGCTGGTCGGCGTCGAGATTCTCGATTCGGCGGTCGAGCTGCCGAGCTTTCCCCATCCAATCGCGGCCGCCTATGTGCTGGGGCCGGAACGCGGCCGTCTCTCGCCCGAATTGATCGCGCGCTGCGAGCACGTCGTGCGCATCCCGAGCGCGTTCTCGGTCAATGTCGGCGTCGCCGGGGCGATCGTGATGTACGATCGGATGCTGGCGCTCGGCCGCTTTGCCGCCCGGCCGGTTGGTTCGCGCGCGGCCGCTGAACCGAAGCCGGCGCACGTTTATGGCGCGCCGCGAAAGCGCCGGCGATCAGAATGATGTGATGAGGAAGGGCTTTGCTGCGGGCGTCGGTTGGGCTAATCCTTGCGCGCCAACGAGGGCGAAAGATGTCTGTGATGCAGTATTTCAGCTATGCGATGAAGGCGACCGCCGCGGCGCTTTGCCTAGGCTCTATTTTGCTGCCGTCCGCCCACGCCCAGGAGGTGTTATCGACCCATGGCGACTGGACGGCCTACGCCTATGTCGAGAACGGCAAAAAGGTCTGTTACATCGCCAGCCGCCCTTCGAAGCATGAAGGCAGTTTCAAGAAGCGCGGCGAGCCCTATGCCATCGTGACACGACGCGAGCCCGGCAAGGACCGCGAAGAAATCAGCGTGACCGCCGGCTATCCATACAAGGAAAGCGGCAAGGTCGAAGTTTCGATCAGCAACATCTCATTCACGCTCTTTACCGAGAACGAATGGGCCTGGGCGCAGAACGAGGCCGGCGACAAGGAGATCGTCGGCGCGATGGTGCGCGGCACAACGATGACCGTGAAGGCCGAATCGAAGGTTGGCACCAATTCCATCGACACCTATTCGTTGAACGGCTTTTCAACCGCACGCAAGGCCATCGCTGAAGCCTGCGCCTGAGGCCCAGCGGCGCGGCGGTGGAAAACCCACCGCCAACGGCGTATATCACCCCCATGGCGCCCGATCTCCCAATCACCATGAGCGCGTTCAAGCCCCTCATCGGGCTCAGCCGAGCCGAGCTCGAGGCCGAGCTCGTGGCCTTCGGTGAGCGGCCGCAGGCCGCGCGCATGCGCGCACGCCAGCTCTGGCACTGGATCTACCATCACGGCCTGAGTTCATTCGACGGCATGAGTTCGATCGCGCGCCCGATGCGGGAAAAGCTGGCCGCCACCTATTGCCTCGCGCGTCCCTCGATCGCGCGCGAGCAACGCTCCAATGACGGCACACGCAAATGGCTGTTGCGCTTCGATGATGGCCAAGAAGTCGAGACGGTCTACATCCCCGAAGAGGATCGGGGCGCGGTTTGCATTTCCTCGCAAGTCGGCTGTTCGCTGACCTGCAAGTTTTGCCATACCGGCACGCAGCGCTTGGTGCGTAATTTAGGCGCGCGCGAAATCGTCAGCCAATTCATGGTGGCGCGCGATTCCTATGGCGAGTGGCCGAGCCCAAGCGGCGAGCGCATGCTCTCCAACATCGTCATGATGGGCATGGGAGAACCGCTGCTGAACTTCGAGAATGTCGCCAAGGCACTCCGCATCGTCATGGATTCCGAGGGCATTTCGATTTCGCGTCGGCGCATCACGCTCTCGACCGCAGGCGTCGTGCCGTTGATGGAGCGTTGCGGCCAAGAACTCGGCGTCAACCTTGCGGTCTCGCTCCACGCGGTAACTGACGAATTGCGCGACGAGATCGTGCCGGTCAATCGAAAATACCCGATCGCCCAGCTAATCGATGCCTGTCGGCGCTATCCAGGTGCCAGCAATGCGCGGCGCATCACCTTCGAATATGTCATGCTCAAGGACGTCAATGATTCGCCGGCCGACGCCAAGGCGCTGGTCAAACTGATCGCGGGCATTCCGGCCAAGATCAATTTGATCCCGTTCAACGCCTGGTCCGGCGCGCCGTTCGAGTGTTCGTCCGACGAGGCGATCGAGCGCTTCGCCGATATCGTCAATCGCGCGGGCTATTCCGCGCCGGTGCGCCAGCCACGCGGACGCGACATTCTGGCGGCCTGCGGCCAGCTCAAATCGGCTAGCCAACGCGCGCCGAAACGCGTCGCGGAAGCCAGCACCCCGGCGCCGCTGCCGGTCTGATCAAGGCCGCAACCGCCATGAATCCGATCGCCATATTTCTGATCGCCATCGGGCCGATCGTAGTCTACCCGCTCTGGCGCATCTTCGCGCGCACCGGTCTGCACCCCGCGCTCTCGCTCATTGTGTTATTGCCGATCGCTGGGCCGCTCTTCGTCTCCTGCATCCTCGCCTTCGCGCGTTGGCCCAAGGAGCCATTTCATGGGCGCTGAACCGGGCGGTGCCGGCGGCGTCCTCCTGCTTCTTCTGTTCATCGCGTTCGCGGTCGGCTACGGCGTCTGGTGCTGCACGCGAATTCTTGCGCGCGCGGGGCAGAGCCAGCGCTGGGCCTTCCTGATGGTCGTGCCGGTGCTCAACCTGGCGCTGGTCTGGGTCTTTGCCTACGCGCGCTGGCCAAAGCTCGACGAGCGCGCGCCGATTCCGCCCGAGGACAACCGCTACATGCCACCACCCGGAACGCGCTGAACCGGGATGGCTTGCCGCGCAAGCGGCTTTCCCTATACTCCCCGGCTTCCATGGCGAAAGGAGCGGCCTCCATGCCCGCCGCAAAGCCCGTCAAGAAGGTCGTGCTCGCCTATTCGGGCGGGCTCGACACCTCGGTCATTCTGGTTTGGCTGAAAGAGACCTATGGCTGCGAGGTGGTGACCTTCACCGCCGATCTCGGCCAGGGCGAGGAGCTCGAGCCGGCACGCGCAAAGGCGCAGATGTTCGGCGTCAAGCAGATCTTCATCGAGGATCTGCGCGAGGAGTTCGTGCGCGACTTCGTGTTTCCGATGTTCCGCGCCAACGCGATCTATGAAGGGACCTATTTGCTCGGCACCTCGATCGCCCGGCCCTTGATCGCCAAGCGCCAGATCGAGATCGCGCAGGCGACCGGTGCCGACGCGGTGGCTCATGGCGCGACCGGCAAGGGCAATGACCAGGTCCGCTTCGAGCTGACCTATTACGCGCTGAAGCCGGATATTCGCGTCATCGCGCCGTGGCGCGAATGGGCGCTGAACTCGCGCACCGCTCTGCTCGATTATGCCGAGAAACATCAAATCCCGATCGCGCGCGACAAGCGCGGCGAGCCGCCCTATTCGACCGACGCCAATCTTTTGCACATCTCCTATGAAGGCAAGGCGCTCGAAGATCCGTGGCAGGAACCATCGGCCGACATGTTCACCCGCTCGGTCGCGCCCGAAGAGGCGCCCAATAAGCCGACCTATGTCGAGATCGAATTCGAGCAGGGCGACCCGGTCGCGGTGAACGGTGAGAAATTATCACCCGCAAGACTACTCACGAGGCTGAACGAGCTTGGCGGCGCCAACGGCATTGGCCGGCTTGATTTGGTCGAGAACCGCTTCGTCGGCATGAAATCACGCGGCGTCTATGAAACGCCGGGCGGCACGATTTTGTTCGCGGCGCGGCGCGCGGTTGAGAGTCTCACCCTCGATCGCGGTGCTATGCACCTGAAAGACGAACTCATGCCGCGCTATGCCGAGCTGATCTATAACGGCTTCTGGTTTGCGCCTGAGCGCGAAATGCTCCAGGCGCTGATCGACGAGAGCCAGAAGACCGTCACCGGCACGGCGCGCCTCAAGCTCTATCGCGGGTCCGCCATGGTGGTCGGGCGCAAATCGCCGATGAGCCTTTATAAGCAAGACCTCGTCACCTTCGAGGCCGACACTGTCTACAACCAGCGCGACGCGGAAGGCTTCATCAAGCTGAACGCGCTGAGATTGCGATTGAGGAAATGACCTCCCTTCCTCCCCAGAAGGGGAGGAAGGGCAGGGGATGGTGGGGCGAAAATCGAGCGGCCGACAGCCGCTATTTGACGTGAGGAATGCCCCATAGATAATTCTCTGCTATTTCCGCGTATCGATAGCCCGCGACGAAGACATCGATAAAAATGGCATCAACACGCGGGGAGCCTCATGGGTGGTAGGCTGTTCTTGAAGCGAATCGAGAGTCTTGCTCGAAGCCTCTTCGAAAAGCGATGGATGCCGCTTGACCAAGCGTTTTCGGGCTCTTCTCTGAAAATGCCAGGTATTTACGCACTCGCCTATTCCGACCAGATGCTGTCTGGACGACGGGTTAGCATGAAGGACATCTTCTACATCGGTATGTCGAATTCGGCCGGCGGAGTAAAACAGCGCCTCAAGCAATTCCGAGCGGGAATCGAAAGCGGTACTGGGCATTCTGGAGGCAACCGATTCTTTCGAGACTATTCGCATAGCGCGCCGTTTTCGAAGGTTCAGTCCGGAAAGAAGTTTTACGTCGTAACGGTCATGCTTGAGTGCAGCACTCAGAAACTGAGTCGCAACTCGGAGGACCTCCGGCAAATGGGACATATCGCGTGTATGGAGTATTACGCACTTGCGCTCGTTCGCGATCAGATGGGCATGGAACCGAAATTGAACAAGCGCTGATCGAGTTCGCTGGCCAACCGGGCTCCGTCCGCTTTCATTTCGACCCACCTCCCCTTGCCCCTCCGCCCTCTCCAGGGCGGAGGGGTATTTCAGCGCGCGAACGGTTCCGGGTTCAAAAACCTTCGCACCACGTTCTCGGTGATTCGCGACACGTTGTTCTGGCAATCATTCCAGATCATCGAGCCGGCCCAGGCGATCGAGCCGGTCGAGAACACCGCGCCGCCATGATTGGTTTCGAAAAACGCGAGATCGGCGCGGATCGCGGCGTTCTCCGGCCCGCTTGTGCCCGGGTAATTGAAAAATAAATCCTCGGCGACGAGAACATAGGTGTCGGTGTGATTCTCTGATGAGGCGAGATTGAGCACATGCGGGGGCGAGCCGTAATAGGCATCGACCCGGTCGATTTCGAGCCCGGCCGCGCCGCCGCCGATATAGCCGAAATCGCCGATCGTCTCATCCTTGCCGATTCCGGCGAAAATCCATGACGCGCGCGGGTTGAAGCTGTCGGGATTGCGTTTATAAGGGCTCGACACATCGAGCCCGTGGCTGGCGAAGCCGACACCCGTGATCACATTCGGCCCGGTCTTTGCTTGGCGCCGCCAAAGCCCGCCATATTCGCCGGTGAAACCCATATAGCTTTCGCCGTTCAAGGGCTCCCAAGCGCGGCTGCCGCCCTCGGCGCGGCGCACCTCGATCACACCGGGCAATTCCTGGTGATAGGCGATGCGCCAATAAAAGCCGTTGCCGCCGAGATAGATCAGACGCCCGCCCGTCTGCGTGAACGTCTCAACCGCGTCATACATGGTCTTTGAAAAATACTCCGGGTGGCTGCCGGTCATGATCACGTCATAGGGGCGGAGCGCCTCGATCCCCTCCGCGTGCAAATCATCGTCGGTGATCACGTCATAGTCGAAGCCGAGGCGCGTCAGCCAATGAAGGATGTGGGTATCGGCATTGAACTGCCAAATCTGCGACCCCGCGCCGCCATTCACGCTTTGCACGCGCGGGCGCATGTTCAACAACGGTCTCAAGCGTGACGAGGTCGCGACGCCCGTGCCATCCGAGTGATAGTCATAGAGCGAGTGGCCATACTCGCGATGCTCGTTCAAGAAGATCGCGTGCGGGAACAGCTCGACCGCACGTCCGATCAAAGGTTCGATCAACCAGACATTGGTCGCGAAATGCTCATTGCCATAGGCCATGTAGCTCGCGGACGGAAACAGGAAGACGAGCTTTTTCTCCCGGCCTTTTGGGGCACGTACGACGAAGGGAATGTATTCGACATCGTCACCGGCGCGGAGCCTTGCGGCATAAACGCCGCTCGGCAGATCGTCCGGCACGGTGAACGAAAAATCGACATCCCATTCCGCGTCATAGATGTCGTCGTCATGAAAATGAATCGCACCATAGTCATCGGGCGCATGGCGCCAGCACATTTCCGCGCCGCTCCAAGTCCAACCGGTAACGCCGCGCAAGGGCAGATTGACGCATTCGCCGTCCAACCAGTTCGCCGAACCATCGCGCACACGCGTTCCGGTAATGTCGGCGGCGAAATCCCACGCCGCCACAACGTCAGTCGCGAGCGATGGCGGCAAAGCGCGGGCGCGCAGCGTCTCCATCTCGCCCCGACCAAGCGCACGGCGGCAGAGGCGCGGGCCATCGATCTTGCCATTGTAATGCGCGCCGAACAAAGCGCGTCCGCCGGCCCGCTCCCCGTCATGCCAGGCCGCCATGACGAGCGGCCCCTCGATCGCGCTCGGGCGCAGCGCGACGACCGATTCCGCCGTGCCGCGATCGTCGATCGTCGGATAGGCATCGCGCGGCTCCTGATAAACGCGCACCTGACCGGTCGCGCCGTCATAGCTTGCCGCAACGAAATACCATTGCCGGGCAAGCATGGGTTTACTGGTGCTGATGGTCTCGACCCGCGTGCCATCACCAAGCCGGAGTGCGACGCTGCCCGTGTCATCGATCATGAGCGCGAAACCGGCCTCGCGCTGGTTGTCCCATCTGGTGATCAGCCCTTGGGCGCCCTTGCCCGGCGTGGTCGGCCAAATCTGTGCCTGGAGGCTGAAGCTCGACAGTGCGCCCAAAGCCGGGCCGTGCGGCACCATGACGCAGGAGCCGGCATGGATGACCTGTTCGCGTCCCGAAAACGTTCGGTTTATCGCGCTTTCGATCACCGGCTCGACCAGGCCCGGCCCAGTTGGATTGACGTCGCCCTGAACCACCCGCACCAGCTCGGCGCGGTATTCGGGCGCCACGCAGTTGACATAGAAGCGGATCGTCCCGCCCGCTCGAACACTAATCTGGTCGCTGTAGCCGGTGATCTTGAGCATGGTCTTCCCCCGTCGCGCCGCGCTAATTCCGCCGTCGCCGGTCGCCACGATGGCAAAGCCGTGGCGGCGCGGTCAAATCGGCGTGCGCGAGGGTCTGAACGCGCGCGCCAAGGCTTGGTTCGGGCGGCGACCTGTCGCATAGTTGGGCCGACGGTTCGCGGGGCGATACGGAGCGCCGTGCACCGGCTTGACCAAGCTCGGCAAGTTCGCGGTCATCGCGCGGCCCAATACAGACATGACGCAGATGAGAAGTATCCCGGTCTGGTGGGATCGGCGGCGGCGGAGAGATTGCGCCACGCACGGGGCATGGAATCCAATTCCGCTTGGTCGAGGCACGTTCTAAGGATAGCGATATCGCGGCACGGAAGAGGGACATGGCGTGATCATGAACACGGACTCAGCCAACGCAATCAAACCTCCGGTTTCCGCGGCAACCGAGCAGCGCCCGGAAGCGAGCCGCGGCACTCCCGTTCACCTCGCCGTTCATCATCAGCGCGGCACGCCGCGCGATATTCGAAAGACGGGGCTATCCCCCGACCACTGGTATCCAGTGGCCCGATCGGAGCAGGTGGTGAAGGGCAAGCCGCGCGGGGTGTCGTTCGCGGGCCAACCCATCGTGCTGGTGCGCCCTGAGCAAGGCCCCGTGTTCGCGCTCGAAAACCGCTGCGCGCACCGCCAGATCCCGCTCGAGGTCGGGGTGGTGCGCGGCGAGCTGCTGCAATGCGCCTATCATGGCTGGACGTATGATTCGACCGGCGCGTGCGTCAACGTGCCCTATCTGGACAAGACGAAAGCCCTGCCCAAGGGTGTGAGGAGCTATCCTTGCCGTGAAGCCTATGGCCTGATTTTCGTCTATCCGGGGGATCCGGCAGGATTGAACAAGGCGCGCTTTCCCGAAATCCCGAGCCATGGCGACGCCCAATACAAGATCCGCTATTTGGACCGCCGGGTTGGCTGCCATTACAGCTTCATGCACGAGAACCTGATGGACATGAACCATCAATTTCTGCACCGCCGCCTCATGCGCGCGATCAAGGCCAGGTGCTTGGACATCAGAAGCGGCGACACCTGGGTCGAGGTCGATTACACCTTTTCCCGTGAAACCGGCTGGGATCCGTTTTATGAAACGATGATTGGCAAGCGGCAAGCGCCCACCGAAGGTCGCGAGCGCGACCTCATGACCATCCGCACCGAATACCCCTATCAGACCTTGAAGTTTTGGCGCATGGGCAACGAACACCCCGCGCTCGACCTGTGGAACGTCTACATTCCGGTCGATCGCGAGCAGCGCATCAACCACACCTTCGGCCTGATGATGCTGCGCAAGCCCTCGACGCCGGGCTTGATCAAATTGATGTGGCCCGTCTTCGTCTGGTTCACCAATTTCATCTTCAAAGAGGATCGCTGGGCCGTGGAGCTGGAGCAGGCCGCGTTCGACGCTCAAGGCGCCGACTGGAACAACGAAATCGCACCGCAGATCCTGCAGCTGCGCCGCTTGTTGATTCAGCAGGGCGCGCCGCTCACGACCGGGCAAGCCGGGTAGTGACGCGACTCAAGGCAGGCCCGAGAGCCCAAAGACGAATTCGTGCGCGAATAGGATCACGAGATAGACGACGATCGCCGGCAACACGCCGCGCAACAATACGCGCGGCCTGTCGAGCGCGCCAGCGCGGCCCTGGATGAGCGCGACGAACGGAATCATCGAGGTGGTGCGCGCGCGCTCGGCCCAGAGCGCCGGCTCGTCGCGCCGCACGCGCGAATCGTTGAGCGGCATGTCGATCAACGCGAACAGCGCGAAGCCGCCAAACAAGATGAGCGAGCCGGCATCGCCATTGGGCACGATATGCGCGAGCGCCCAGAGCAGCGTGGCGGTCAACATCGGGTGGCGCACGATCTTCTTCGCTTCGACCGGCGCGCTATAGACGAGGATCAGCAGGCACAGCGCCACCGGCAGCACCGCGAGCGGAATGAGCCGCGCCCAGGGCCCGCCCTCCCAGAGCGCGTCATAAGGCCCGCGATGGGCGGCGATCAGCCAGCCGAACGAGGCGGCGGCGAACAACGAGAACAGCCCGCGATAGCCATTGCGCGTCAGCCGCACGATCAGTCTGGAGCGCAGCCCCGGCACGCTGGGGAGCAAATGAACACCGAAAAAGGCGGCGGCGGCGAGCGCCAAGCCCCATAAGGTGTCGATCATTGCGGGTCGGGTATCCCCCTGATGCGACAGGCCGCGGTCACGGTGTTGCGCAACAGGCAGGCGATCGTCATCGGCCCGACGCCGCCCGGCACCGGCGTGATCAGCCCGGCGATCTTGACCGCCTCGTCGAACGCGACATCGCCCACCAGCCTCGCCTTGCCGCCCTGCTCGACGCGATTGATGCCGACGTCGATCACGGTCGCGCCCGGCTTGATCCAATCACCGCGGACCATCTCCGCCTTGCCGACGGCCGCGATCACGATATCGGCGCGCCGCACTTCACCCGGCAGATCGGCGGTGCGCGAATGCGCGATCGTCACCGTGCAGCTCTCGCCCAACAGCAACGCCGCCATCGGCTTGCCGACGATGTTGGAGCGCCCGACCACGACCGCGCGCTTGCCGGCGAGCGTGCCGAGATGATGCCTGAGCATCAACAAACATCCGAGCGGCGTGCAGGGCACCATGCTGGGCTGCCCGGTATTGAGCCGCCCGACATTGACGACATGAAAGCCGTCGACGTCTTTCGCCGGATCGATCGCGTTGATCACGGCCGCCGAATCGACCTGCTTCGGCAGCGGCAACTGCACCAAGATGCCGTGCACCGAGGGATCCTTGTTAAGCGCATCGACCCGCGCCAGCACTTCGGCCTGCGTCGCGCTTGCGGGCAGGCGGAATTCCTCGGATTTCATGCCCGCTTCGTTGGTCGCCTTGCCCTTGTTGCGGACATAGACGTGGCTCGCGGGATCATCGCCCACGAGCACGACCGAAAGGCCGGGCACCAGGCCATGATCGGCCTTGAGCCGCGCGACATGCCCGGCTATGTCTCTGCGCAGGCCTTCGGCAAAGGCTTTGCCATCGATGATGTTGGACGCCGTCATGATCTCCCCTCAAGCCACGGCTTGAGCTTATCTTCAAGCGCGTCCGGGTCGCCTTCGATCGCGACCAGCTTGCGCCGATCCGTCTGGCCGCGCTCGATCGTGACACGCGATGCCCCGACCCCGAGCGTCTTGGCGATCAGCTTGACCAGCGCGCGGTTCGCCTCACCCTCGCTCGGCGCGGCGGTGACGCGCGCCCTTAAGCGGCATGTACCATCGGCCGCGGTCTCGACGCTGACCAACCGGCTATCGGCGGCGCGCGGCTGAAGCAAGACAGCGAGCGCGATGCCTTCGGAGCGCCGGCTGAGCGGGCCTTTCGCACTCATCGCGCAGGATTCCGCGGTCTATGCCCTCTAGGCAAGGCTTCGCAGATAGTCGACGAGCAAGCGCTGGCCGACAAAATGAAGGACCAGGATCAGAATGACGGGCGAGACGTCGATTCCGCCCATGGTCGGAATCACACGTCGGATCGGCCGCAGCACTGGTTCGGTAATGCGGTAGAGGAAGTTCATCGCGGCATGGACCGCGCGGTTGCGCACGTTGATCACGTTCAACGCGGTGAGCCAGCTGATCACCGCAGTGGCGATCAGCAGGTAGATAAAGATTTGGATGATCGTATCAATCGCGTCGGCGAGTACGTCCATTGCCTCCTCGACTCGGCAAATACCGTGAATCGCGCGGCAGTATAGCGAATTGTCCTAAAGCCACCATCGCGAAGCGACGTTTTGTCCCGATCCTGCGGATCCGCCGTCAAGGCATGACAAACTCAGCATTGATTAACCAGGGCAGGGATAGCTTTGATCCCGGCCGTTCCCTTGACAGCCTATGGGAACGGCCGACATTATCCCGGCGCTTCGGCCCATGGCCGGGGCAATCCGGTCGTTTCGAGTGGGGCAGTAGCTCAGCTGGGAGAGCGCCGCGTTCGCAATGCGGAGGTCAGGGGTTCGATCCCCCTCTGCTCCACCACTCCTCACGGAAGCCACCTGCGTCGGTCTCTGACCCCTCAGCTCAGAGCGCCTTGAGCGCGTCCTCGACCGACTTATGGGACTCGGACCCCGGCGGCAGCAGCCCGAGCAGCTTCCGCCAATGGCCGAGCGCGGTGTCTTTGTCAGGCGGCGAAGCGGTTGCCGCCGCATAGCCGACGAACCAGAGCGCGTCAGGTTGCTCGGGATTGAGCTCGAGCACGCGCCGATAGAGCCTGATCGCTTCCTCCGGCAGGCGCTCCTGCGCCGGCGCGGCATCGAGAATGGCGCGCGCGTAATCGGCCTGCACGCCGGCGTCGTTCGGTGCCAACCCGGCGGCGCGCCGATAGGCCGGCAGCGCCCTGTCCATTTCCCCCAACACGCGATAGGAGTGCGCCAGCCGCTTCCAACCTTCCAAATCATTCGGCTCTTTCTCGAGTCGCGCCGCGAGTTGCGCGACCATCGAGCGGACCACCGCGCTGCGTTTCTCGGGCGACAGATCAGCTGCGGCGCTCATGTCGCCTTCGCTCGGCCCGTTCGACGCGTCCGTTCCAACCGATGGGGCCGCGCCGCCCTGGGCTTCAAGGCGCGCAACATTGGCATCGGCCTCGCTCGCCTTATCCGCTTCGCCGAGCACGCGATAGGCCTTGGCGAGGCGGCGCCAGCCTTCGAGATCATCGGGCTCGTCCTTGAGCCGGGCAGCCAGCCGCTCGACCATCGAGCCGATCATCGCCTGCTGCTCGTCGGGCGACATCGATGCCGCGGCCGCCATGTCGTCGGCGGTCGGTCCCGGCGTACCTGAAGCGCCACCCTCTTGCGTGGCGGCGGTCTTCGACTCGGGCGGCGGCGGCAGCACCTTGGGTTCGACGCCGAGCTCGGCCGCCGCCTGTTTCATCAGTGTGACCAGGCCGTCGCGCCATGGCGCGTCGCCGGGTGTGACGGCGGCCAGCGTCTCCCAAATCGCGAGCGCGGTCTTCGGATCACCGGCCTGCGCATTCGCCATGCCGATATAATAGAGCGCCGCGGCGTCGTTCGGCGTTTTCTCGCGGGCCGCGGCGAACAACCGGCCTGCCTCGGGCGTGACCACGCCGTTCGCCTCGAAAACCATCGCCTCGGCGAGCGCCGCGACAATCTCGGTCTTGTCACCGGAGAGCGCGGCGGCGCGCTTGAGCGCGGCGACCGCTTCGCCATGCCGCTCAAGCACGATCAGTGACCGGCCGAGCATGACCCAGCCATTGAGATCGTCGGGCTCGCGTTCAAGGCGTTCCTTTAGCGTGGTGACAGCGGCATCGATGCTCTGATCTTGGAGACCGCTGGCGTGGCGAATTTCGGCGAAGGGGCGCGAGGGTAGATCGGGCGAGCCGATCGAAACGTAAAGCGCGATCGCGGCGGCCGGCAGCGCGACGCCCAGCGTCGCGAGCGGCACGAGGCGGCGCAGCGTCCAGCGGCGCCGAGGCGCGTCCATTGCCTCAGGCTCCGCCGCTTGGGCAGGCGCCAGCTTCAACATGCGGCGTTGGATTTCAAGCCGGGCGCCTTCCGCCTCGGCGGCTTTGATCACGCCGCGCGCGAGGTCGTTGTCGATCTCGCGCAGCTGATCGCGATAGACGCTTAAGTCATACGCCTCGCGTGGCGCCGGCGGGCCTCGGCGCGCGAAGAACGGCCACACGAGGAGCGCGAGGGCGGCGAGCGTCATGAGTGCGACGGAAAGCCAGAGCATCGCGGCAACGCCTCAGACGCGCAGCGCGATAAACGAGGGTAAGCCGATCACCGACCGTCGTCTCGCAGCAGCGGTTCGAGTGCGCGCCGCTCCGCCTCGCTCAGCGGCTTGAGCGCGGCATCATTGGGCCGGCGCGTGCGACGCAGCACCACAAACACAGCGAGGCCGCCGATCACGAGCAGCACGGGCGGCCCGAACCACAGGGCATAAGTCGCCGGCTTGACCGGTGGTTCGAGCAGCACGAAATCGCCATAGCGCGCATGAAGGAAGTCGAGCACCGTCGCGTCGCTATCGCCCGCCGCGACACGCTCGCGCACGAGCGCCCGCAGGTCGAAGGCGAGTGTGGCGTTCGAATCGGCGATCGACTGACCCTGGCAAACCAGGCAGCGGATTTCCTGATGCAGCTTGAGCGCGCGCGCCTCGAGCGCGCGGTCGTCGAGCGGTCGGTCGACCGCGGCGCGCGTGGCCAAGGGAGCCACCAGCAGAAGCACGGTCGCGAGGGCTAAGACCCAGCGCATCGCTCAGCCCTTAAGGCGCGCGATGAGCGGCAGAATCGTCTGGTCGAGATCCTTCCGCGTCATGACGCCGATGTGCTTCAGGACGATGCGCCCGGTTGCATCGATGACGAAGGTCTCCGGCACGCCATAAACGCCGAAGTCGATGCTGACCCGCCCGTCGCGATCGGCGCCGATCAGCTTGTACGGGTCGCCGAGCTTCTTGAGCCAGTTCGCGGCGTTCTCTGGCTGATCCTTTGAGTTGAGGCCGAACAAGGGCACGGCATCGCTCTGTTTGGCGTAAGCCATCCAGATCGGGTGCTCGACTTGGCAAGGACCGCACCATGAGGCGAACACGTTCAGGATGGAAACGCCGGCGGCTTTGATATCGGCGTCCGAAAGCCCCACCTCATAGCCCTCGACAGGCGGCAGCGTGAAGGCCGGGAGTGGCTTGTCGATCAAAGCGGATGGCAGATCGCGCGCGTGCTCGTCGCCCTGGCGGCCAAGCCCAAAGACGAGCGCGGCCGCGATGCCAACAAAGACCAAGATCGGCAGGGCAAACCAGAGCCGACGCCTCGCGATTGGACGCGCCAATTCTTGCGCCACGATCGGCTCCGGTTGTTCGCTCACGGTCCACCGCCCGCCGAGGCCGCTTGCGCCGGCTGTGCCGCCGACGCGCGCCGCCTGGAAGGCGCGCCGACGCGCAGGCGACGATCAGAGAGCGAGAGCCCGCCGCCGACCACCAACATCAGCGCACCGATCCAAATCCACGGCACGAACGGGTTGTGATAGAGCCTGACACCGACGCCACCGCTCGCCTCATCGGGGTCGCCCAGCGCGATATAGAAATCGGCGAACCAGGTGGTACGAATGGCGGCCTCGGTGGTTTGCGTCCCTTGCACCGGATAGAACCGCTTTTCGGGATACATGAGGCCGCGCAACTCGCCGTCGCGCTCGAGCCGCATCTCAGCGATCTGCGCCGTGTAATTCGGCCCTTTCGATTCACCGATCGTGGTGAGCGTGACGGTATAGCCGGCGAGTTCGGCGTGATCGCCCGGTTTCATCACGGCGATGGTCTCGCTGCGCCACGCCGTACCGGCCACCGCGCCGACCACAAGGACGGCGATACCCATATGGGCCAGGGTCGTGCCGAGGGCCGAGCGCGGCAGGCCCGCGAAGCGCACCAGGGTCTCGCTTAAGGGCGCGCGGAACAATTTGATGCGATCGAAGAAATCAACCGCGGCGCCGGTGAACAGCCAGGCGGCGATGCCGAGGCCGATCGCCGCGCCGATTGGGCCGCCATGCAGCGCATAGGACAGGGCGATGACCGCCACCAGCGCGGCGAACGCGAGGCTGAGCCGCTGCAACACGCCCGGCAAATCGGCGCGTTTCCAGGCCAGCATCGGCCCCGCCGCGGCGACCAGCAGCAGCGGCGCCATCAGCGGCGCAAAGGCTTTCTCGAAGAAGGGCGGACCGACCGAGACCTTCGAGCCATCGATCGCATCGAGCACGATCGGGTAGAGCTCGGCCACGAACACCGTGCCGCAGCCGACCACGAGCAGGAGATTGTTGAGCAGAAGCGCGCTCTCACGCGAGATCGGCTTGAACGTACCACCCGCTTTCAAAGCCGGCGCACGCCAAGCGTAGAGCGCGAGCGAGCCGCCAACCACAAGAATTAGGAAGCCCAGAATATAGGCGCCACGCGCGGGGTCGCTGGCGAAACTGTGGACCGACGTCAGCACGCCGGAGCGCACCAGGAAAGTGCCGAGCAGGGAGAGGGAGAAGGCAAGGATCGCGAGCAGCACGGTCCAGCTTTTGAGGGCGTCGCGCTTTTCCGCGACGATGGCGGAATGCAACAGCGCGGTGGCCATCAGCCAGGGCATGAAGGAGGCGTTCTCGACCGGGTCCCAAAACCAGAAGCCGCCCCAGCCGAGCTCGTAATACGCCCACCACGAACCGAGTGTGATGCCCGCGGTCAGCGAAATCCAGGCGAGCAGCGTCCACGGCCTGACCCAACGCGCCCAGGCCGGATCGACGCGGCCTTCGATCAGCGCGGCGATGGCAAAGGCAAACGGCATCGAGAGCCCGACATAGCCGAAATAAAGCAGCGGCGGATGGAAGGCGAGGCCGGGGTCCTGCAGCAAGGGGTTGAGATCGTTGCCGTTGATCGGCGCCGGGTCGAGCCGCATGAACGGGTTGGAGGTGCCGAGCGAGAACAGCAGGAAGCCGAGCCCGATCAGACCCTGGATCGCGAGCGCCCGCGATTTCAATACGGGCGGCAGATTGCCGCCAAAGGCCGTGACCGCGAGTCCATAGACCGCGAGAATCCAGACCCAGAGCACCATCGAGCCTTCATGGTTGCCCCAGACCGCGGTGAATTTGTAGAGCAGCGGCTTGTCGGAGTGGCTGTTCGCCGCCACGTTCATGACCGAGAAATCGGACACGACATAAGCGTACATCAGGCAGGCGAACGCCATCGAGACGAAGACGAACTGCCCGATCACGGCCGGTCCGGCCAGCGCCATCAACGTGTGATCGCGCCGGTGCGCGCCGATCAGCGGCAGAACACTCTGCACCAGCGCCATGATGAGCGCGAGGATCAGCGCGTAATGACCTAGCTCGGCCGTCATTTCGCGGTCTCCGTCACGTTCGGGGCGTCGGCCTTCGCGTCGCCGGCTTGGCCCTTCCATTGGCCGGACTTCCTGAGCGCGTCGGCGACCTCGCGTGGCATGTAGTTTTCATCGTGTTTCGCCAG
This sequence comes from Rhizobium sp. Q54, assembly GCA_945892755.1. GTDB lineage: Bacteria > Pseudomonadota > Alphaproteobacteria > UBA828 > UBA828 > SHWC01. The sequence goes on from CAMDDO010000001.1 coordinate 26,101, forward strand.
CACTTCGGTCGCCTCGAACACGCCGTCGGCGCGCAGTTTGCCCTCGGCGACGACGCCCTGCCCCTCGCGAAACAGATCGGGCAGCAGATCCTTGTAAACGACCTGGAGCGAAGCGGTGAGGTCGGTGACGCGAAAGCGCACGGTCACACCGTCCGCCTCTTTCGAGACGCTGCCTTCCTCGACCAGGCCGCCAATGCGGATGCGTTGATCGGGGCGCGTCTCTCTGGCCTGGAGCTCGGTCGGGCTGAAGAAGAAAACCAGGTTTTCATCGAAGGCCGAAATGATCAGGCCAGCCGCGATGCCGAGTGCCGCCATGCCGGCGGCGACAAAGAGCAGCCGTTTGTGCTTGCGCTTCATGCTTGGCGCTCGCTGTCATTGCCGTTGCTTGCGGCGCGTTGACGTTCAAGCGCGCGCAAAGCCCGCTCCCGCGCGCGGAGCGTGCACACGCTGATCACCAGAAGCGCGAGCAAGATGACGGCGGCGGCGCCGAAGGCGGGCCAAACGTAGACGGCATAGCCACCCATTTCCCAGAAGGACATCAGAGGACCGCGATCACACGAGCCAGAATGTAGCCCCTGCCGAAGCCGGTCGGGCACACCACCATCTGCGCGATCCATATAGGGCTGGCGATGGTGGGCGTCCAGCCGAACGGTTGTCGCGCCGCCGTTTTAGCCGATAAGGGCAATGTAGCAGGTCAGGCCGATCGCCGCGAGCGCGAGCGGTATGGCGAGGCTGAGCCGTGATGAGCCGATCGCCTGTGAGGGATCAAAGCCGGGCTTCAGCGCCTTCTCGCCGGTGATCATGGCGCGGATCAGATTATCGCGCGTCAGGAGCCAGTCGAGCAGAACGCCGAGAACGTGGACGATGATCAGTGCGATCAGCAGATTGGCGAACACCTCATGAACGCCGCTCAGGAAATCCGCCGTCCCGGGTGAGACCGAATCGGCAAACGGCCCGCCCTCGCTCAAACCTCCGCCACCGCCTGCTTCGACGTCGTTCTCGTTTTCGCCGGCCTCGCCACCCTCTCGCTCCTCGCTCTCCTCGCCCTCACCGGCGAAGAGACCCGTGCCGATAACCACGATGAGATCGACCAGCAGCAGCACGACCATCCAGCCGCCGAGCGGGTTGTGGCCGAGCGAGGCGGGCGGCGCAAAACGCATGAGGGCACGACCATAGGTGAGGACGGTCCGCGGCCCACGGATGAAGCTCCTGAAGCGGACATGACGCGTGCCGACCAGGCCCCAGGCCAATCTGAAGATCAGCAGCGCCATCACCAGGAAGCCGAAAATCTGGTGGAAGGAGAGAACGCCCTCCTCACCCTCCTCGCCAGTCACCAGTGCCACCAGAACGCCGAGAAACAAGAGCCAGTGGAAGATGCGCGTCGGCAAGTCCCAAACTCGGATGGTTTGCATTGCTGCACGCTCTGGGAGGTAACATCAAGGCGCTTCGGGCGCCTTTGGGGACGGTTTCGAAGAAGGACTAGCCGATCGGCCGCTGGCGAGCGTTGACTCAAGTCAAGCTACGCGCCGTGATCGGCGAGCAGGCGGGCGGCGACCTCGTCGAGCAACTCTTCGCGGATTGCGGTGAAGGCCTTGGCGGCTGGCTCATCGCCGTTCGCGCGGTGGCGGTTCTCTTCGCCTTGGAGCTCGGCGGCAAGCTCGCGCACGAGCCGCGCCATGGTGCCCTTGGGATCATAGGCGCCCGGCGCGCCGGGCCGCGTCGCCTGACGGAAGCGCCGTTCCAGCTTGATCTTGAGCGCGTTGGCCAATTCCTGATGGAGCTCGGGCGCAAGGCTCATCGCGGCCTCCGAAGCGCAGGCTCAGCCAGCGGATTGCATGAGGCGCAAATTTCGGATGCGCCGGGCGATGATGTCGCTTCGAACGCGAATCGTCAGCATCAGCACATAATAGGCCAAAAAGCCGATCAGCATCAGGAACAGCGGCGCCATCATGGAGGGGTCGATCGACGGTCGATCGAGTTTCATGATGGTGGCCGGCTGATGCAGGGTGTTCCACCAATTCACCGAAAAATGGATGATCGGCAGATTGACCAAGCCAACGAGCGCCAGAATCGCGGCGGCGCGGGCACCCTTGGTCGGATCCTCGAACGCGCTCTGGAGCGCGATATAGCCGAGATAGACAAAGAAGAGGATCAGCATCGATGTGAGGCGCGCGTCCCACACCCACCAGGTGCCCCACATCGGCTGACCCCAGAGCGAGCCGGTCAGGAGATTGATGAAGGTGAAGGCGGCACCGACCGGCGCGCTGGCTCGCCCGATCAAATCGGCCAGCGGGTGTTTCCAGATCAACGCGGCAGCCCCCGCAAGCGCCATGACGACGTAGATGATCATCGCCAGGGACGCCGCCGGCACGTGCACAAAGATGATCCGATAGGCATCGCCCTGCTGGTAATCCGCCGGCGCCACCGCGAGGCCGAGCACGACGCCGGCGATGAGCGTCCCGGCCGCGATGACGGCCGCGAACGGAAAAATCGCGCGCGCGAGCCGCATGAAGCGCGCCGGGTTGGCGAGCGCGTGCAGGCCACGGGCGCGACGCGGCGGTGGGTTTCCTGTGTTGGCCGATTTCGCCGCCATGAGCCCCTATTCCAATGTCAGCCGGAGCGCCGCCGCGGCTGCGAAGGGCGCCAGCACCAGCGCGACGATCAAACCACCCGCCAAGATTAGCAGATGCGCGCGCTCGCCAAAGCCATAGATGGCGCCCTCGACCGCGCCGACGCCGAAGATCAGCACCGGCACGCAGAGCGGCAGGACGAGCAATGAGATCAATACGCCACCCCGGCGCAGCCCAACCGTCAGGGCGGCGCCAACCGAGCCGATCAATGAGAGGATCGGGCTGCCGAGCAGGAGCGAGACGATCAATACGACGAACCCCTCGGTCGACAGGTTGAGCAATACCGCCAGGACCGGCGCCGCCAAAACCAGCGGCAAGCCGGTCGTCAGCCAATGCGCGATAGCCTTGGCCAGGACAACCAATTCCAAGGGCAGCGCGCCAAGCGTGATTTGCTCGAGGCTGCCGTCGTCATGATCGTCGTGGAACATCCGATCGAGCGAGAGCATGGCGGCCAGCAGCGCGCAAACCCAGAGCACGCCCGGCGCGACACGCTCCAAGAGATCGAGCGCCGGTCCGACGCCGAGCGGAAACAACGTGACCGCGATGACGAAGAAGACCACCGACACCAGGCTGCCAATGCCGCCCCTGAAGGCGAGGCGAAGATCGCGTCCGATCAACGCAAGAAACGGCCTCACCATGTTTCGTCCTCGAACGAAGCGGCCTCGCCAGCGCCGGCTCGTTCCGATCGCGCCCGCCCGCCTCGAAAATGCGACAGATCGATGCGCGCCGCGCCATCGAGCACAAGTCCGGTGTGGGTCGCGACAACCACCATGCCGCCTTGGGCGCGATGCGCCGCCATCAGGCCTTCAAGCCGCGTGGTCGCCTCAAGATCGAGCGTCACGGTCGGTTCGTCCAACAGCCACAGGCGAGCCGGCGACGCGATCAACCGCGCCAAGGCGACGCGGCGCTTCTGCCCGGCCGAAAGATAGCGCCCGGGCGTCTCTGCCAGCCCCGCGAGGCCGAGCCGCTCCAGTGCCAAATCGGCGCGTGCCTGTTGGCCGCGCATCGCGGCGAAGAAGCCGAGTGTCTCGCGCGGCGTCATCAGGGGCTTCAGCGCATCGAGATGGCCGACATAGTGTAACCGCGCCCGATGGGCCTCTTGATCGTCTCGGACCGCCGCGCCATTCCACATCAGATGCCCGGCTGCCGGTCGCAACAGGCCGGCAAGAATACGCAGCAGGCTCGATTTGCCCGCGCCATTCGGCCCGTGCAGCAGGAGCGCGCCGCCCGCTTCAAGCCCAAAGTCGAGACCGCCAAACACCGCGCGGCCGCCGCGCACGCAATCGAGTGCGCGCGCGTCAAGGCGGGCCGGGCCGTCAAAACCTTGCGTCATTGGAGCCATGGCATTGCGTCTTCCGCGCCCGATGCCTAAGAATGCCGGCCGAGTCTCAGGGCGCGGTGCCCGACCATAGTGGCCGGCCATAGCGACGACAAGGCATCGAAGGCCATGCGGTTCTGGCCAAGATTCTCCCCTAAACCGATTGAGCTGCCGAAGCGCAAGCCTCAGGTTCGGCCAAAATCCGCGGTCGATAAGGCGCGCGAATCGGCCGTGCTCGACGTGCGCGCCGGCGGCAAGCGCTTGCGCGCCGTGGTCATCGGCCCGGGACCAAAAGAGGCGCGAACGCTGGTTTTCCTTCATGAGGGACTCGGCTGTATCGCGATGTGGCGCGAATTTCCCGCCGAGATCGCGCGCCTCACCGGTTGCAACGCGTTGATCTATGAACGCCAGGGCCATGGCGGCTCCGATCCGCTCGAAGGTTCCCGCCCGGTCGATTATCTTGAGCGCGAAGCGCGAGACGTATTGCCCGATATGTTGGATTATTTCGGCATCGAGAGGGTGACGCCGATCGGCCATTCCGATGGTGGCACGATCGCGCTTCTATTCGCGGCGCTTTATCCTGAGCGCACCGAGGGCGTGATCGCCATCGCCGCGCATGCTTATGTCGAAGAGGTTGCCCTTGCCGGCATTCGCAAGACCGCGGCGGCCTATGAGAGCGATCGCGGCTTTCAAGAGCGGCTTGAAAAGTACCACGGCGAAAACGCCGAGCCGATGCTCCGGGCTTGGGCTGATACCTGGCTTTCCGAATCCTTCCGGCGCTGGACCATCGAGGCGACGCTCAAGGAGGTGCGCGCGCCCGCCTTGATCATTCAGGGCAGCGCCGATGAGTACGCGACGCCCGAGCACGTGGCACGCATCGCCGGCGCGCTCGGCGGACCGGTCGAGACGCTCTTGATCGAGGGCGCCGGCCACACGCCGCAGCGTGACGCCAGACCCCAGATGATCGAGGCGATCCAGCGATTTCTCAAACCGATCGAGGTGCCGACACCGGCCTAAGGGTGACTTATCGGCCCCCGCCATCGGTGTTAGGATTCGACTCGAACCATGTCAAATCAGCCGCGCACGCCGCGTGGAGTTTCCAAGGAGGTACTTTGTGACGACGGTCGGCCATGACAAATTGAACACCCGGCGCACGCTCAGCGTGGGCAGCAAGAGCTATGACTATTTCAGCCTGGAGGCCGCCGCCAAAGCGGGGCTCGGCGATATCTCACGGCTCCCTTATTCGCTCAAGGTCCTGCTCGAAAACCTGCTGCGTTGCGAGGACGGCCGCTCGGTCACGGTCGACGACATCAAGGCGGTCGCCGCCTGGCTCAAGGACCGCCGCTCCGACCGCGAGATCGCCTATCGCCCGGCGCGCGTCCTGATGCAGGATTTCACCGGCGTGCCCGCGGTGGTCGACCTTGCCGCGATGCGCGCCGCCATGGTGGCGCTTGGCGGCGATCCGACGCAGATCAACCCGCTCACGCCGGTCGATCTCGTCATCGATCACTCAGTGATGGTCGACAAGGCGGGCACCCCGACCGCGTTCAAGGAGAACGTCGCGCTTGAGATGGAGCGCAATGTCGAGCGCTATGCGTTTCTCCGTTGGGGCCAGACCGCGTTCAAGAATTTCCGCGTCGTGCCGCCCGGCACAGGCATATGCCACCAAGTGAACCTCGAATATCTGGCGCAAGTGGTGTGGATCGCCGACGTCGCAGGCAAAACCATTGCCTATCCCGATACGCTGGTCGGCACCGACAGCCACACGACCATGATCAACGGCCTCGCTGTGCTGGGCTGGGGTGTCGGTGGTATCGAGGCCGAGGCCGCCATGCTCGGCCAGCCGGTCTCGATGCTGATCCCCGAGGTCGTCGGTTTCAAACTGACCGGCGCGCCGAAGGAAGGCACCACGGCGACCGATCTCGTGCTCACCGTCACTCAGATGCTGCGCCAGAAGGGCGTGGTCGGCAAATTCGTCGAGTTCTATGGGCCCGGCCTCGATCAGCTTGCGCTCGCCGACCGCGCCACCATCGCCAATATGGCGCCCGAATATGGCGCGACCTGCGGCTTCTTTCCAATCGATCGCGAGACCATCAATTTCCTGCGCTTCACCGCGCGCGATGAGGCGCGCGTCGCACTGGTCGAGGCCTACGCCAGGGCGCAAGGCATGTGGCGCGAGCCGAGCTCGCCCGATCCTGTTTTCACCGACACGCTTGAGCTCGATATCTCGACCGTTGAACCCTCCATGGCCGGGCCGAAGCGGCCGCAGGATCGCGTCGTGCTTGCCCAGGTGAAGGACGCCTTCGCCAAGACGCTGACCGAGATGATGGCCGGCGACCAAGCCAAGACGAGCAAGGAAATGCCGATCGCCGACGCCAACTACAAGCTCAAGAACGGCGACGTCGTGATCGCCGCGATCACGAGCTGCACCAACACCTCGAACCCGAGCGTGATGCTAGGCGCCGGTCTTGTTGCCAAAAAAGCGGCCGCCAAGGGCCTCAAGGCCAAACCCTGGGTCAAGACCTCGCTCGCCCCGGGCTCCAAGGTGGTGACCGATTATTTGAAGCGCGCCGGCTTGCAGGAGCCGCTTGATCAACTCGGCTTCCAGCTCACAGGCTATGGCTGCACGACCTGTATCGGTAATTCAGGGCCGCTTGCCGACCCGATCACTGAGGCGATCGAGCAGGGCGGCCTCGTGGTCAATGCCGTGCTCTCCGGCAATCGCAATTTCGAGGGCCGGGTGCATCCGAACGTAAAGGCGAACTGGCTCGCCTCGCCGCCGCTGGTGGTTGCCTATGCGATCGCGGGTTCGCTCAACATCGACATCACCAAGGAGCCGCTCGGCGATGGCGCGGACGGCAAGCCGGTTTATTTGAAGGATATCTGGCCGACCAACAAGGAAGTCCAGGACGCGGTCAAGAGCGCCGTGACGCCCGAGATGTTTCGCACCCAGTATGCCGACGTGTTTTCAGGCGACGCGGCGTGGCAATCGATCAAGACCGCGAAGGGGCTGACCTACACCTGGGATGACAAGAGCACCTATGTGAAGAACCCACCATATTTCGCCGGCATGCAAAAGACGCCCGGCAAGATCAGCGACGTCAAGGGCGCGCGGCTGCTCGCGATTCTCGGCGATTCGATCACCACCGATCACATCTCGCCCGCCGGCTCGATCAAGAAGACGAGCCCGGGCGGCGCTTATTTGATCGAGCGCGGCGTCGGGCAAGCCGATTTCAATTCCTATGGCTCGCGCCGCGGCAATCACGAAATCATGATGCGCGGCACCTTCGCCAATGTGCGCCTGAAGAACGAAATGGCGCCCGGCACAGAGGGCGGCGTGACGCGCTTCATGCCCGATGGCACGCCGATGTCGATCTATGACGCCTCGATGAAATATCAGAAGGCGGGTGTGCCGCTCGTCATCGTTGCCGGCAAGGAATATGGTTCGGGCTCGTCGCGCGATTGGGCCGCCAAGGGTACCACGCTCCTCGGCGTCCGTGCGGTGATCGCCGAGACCTATGAGCGCATCCACCGCTCGAACCTGGTCGGCATGGGCGTGCTGCCGCTGGTTTTCAAAAACGGCATGACGCGAAAATCGCTCAAGCTCGACGGCTCGGAAGTGTTCGACATCACCGGCGTCGAGGCCGGCTTGAAGCCGCTGATGGACTTGACCTGCGTGATCAAGCGCGCCGACGGCAAGAGCGAGACGGTCACGCTGCTCTGCCGTATCGATACCGCCGAGGAGGTCGAATATTTCAAGAATGGCGGCATCCTGCATTACGTGCTCAGGAGCCTCGCCAAAGCGGCGTAAGCCGGCCGGCGGCGCGTCCCCAGATCGGGAATGGGTTTGGGATCGAGTTGAAAACAAGGCGCGGGCCGGGAGGCTCGCGCCTATTTTCGTGGCGCGCCCATATTGCCGCGCACGTCGCCCTCCGGCACAGTCGCGCGTAGAATCGAGGAGCGCGACGTGGGTTCAGGCGGTGCGACGCCCTATGATGCGATCATTGTCGGCGCGCGCTGCGCCGGCGCGCCCTGCGCCATGTTGCTCGCACGCCAAGGCCTCCGCGTGTTGCTGATCGACCGCGATCGTTTCCCGAGCAACATGCCGCAATCGACGCACCTGATGCATCCACTCGCGGTCGCCAAGCTCAAGGCCTGGGGCCTGCTCGAACCGATCGCGGCGCGCACGACGCCGCTCACGAATTGGCGCCTTGATCTCTACGGCAATGTTCTTGTCGGCGTCCCACCGCCGGTCAATGGCAATGTGCTGTCCTTTGCGCCGCGCCGGCACGTGCTCGACGACGTGTTGGTGCGCGCGGCGGTCAAGGCCGGCGCCGAATTGCGCGAAGCCAGCACGGTGACCAACCTTGTGTTCGAGGATGATCGCGTCGTCGGCATCGAAGCGCGCGAATGCAATGGCAAGAAATTTATTGAGCGCGCACCAATCGTGATCGGCGCGGACGGGCCGGGTTCGGTCGTGGCCCATCGGGCCAAGGCCCAGGAAATCGACGTCGTGCCGATCGTGCAAAGCAATCTCTGGAGCTATTTCGAAGGTGTGTCGCTCGATGAGGTACAACTCTATGTCCACCCGAAGGCCGGCGCCTTTGCCTTCCCTTCGAGCGATGGCAGCACGCTGGTCGCCGCCAATCTGATGTATGCAGAATTCATCACGGCCAAGGCCGATCGGTCGGCGGCCTTCTGCGCCAGGCTGCGCCAGGTGGCGCCCTCGCTTGCCGCGGCGATCGGGCACGCGAAACAAGTCGACCGACTTTATGCCGGCTGCACGCGCGCCTTCGTGCGCAAAGCCTGGGGACCGGGCTGGGCGCTGATCGGCGATGCCGGTATGAAGAAGGATCCCGTCACCGCCCAAGGGATCCCCGGCGCGTTCCTGACCGCGGAATGGATGGCGCAAGCTGTCGCCGACGGGCTTTCGGGCCGTCAATCACTCGACCGGGTGTTGGCAGACTATGAGGCCAAACGCGATGCCTTCATGATGCCGTTCTACAGCTTCACCGCGCGACTTGCTGAGTTCAACCCACCAAGCCCCGACCAAGATCGCCTTTATCGCGCCCTGAGGGCGACCCCGACGGATACCAGCGAGCTGTTCGGCGCGGTCGCGCTGACCCACTCGCCAGCGGCTTTTTTCGCCCCCGACAATGTGCGACGCATTCTGGCGGCCTATGGTCACTGAGACGACGCGGGCCACTGGCAACTTCCGCGCACGCCTGCGCTAAACTTGGATCGGGCGCTGAAAGACCGGGCCCGCGGCGGAGGCACGACGGGCGACCATGAGCGCGAACGCACCTCGCGAACGACGGCTGGCCGCCCATCATGGCGCGAGCGGGCCCGGCCGCGTGAGTCGACGCGCGAGACCCGCCGCTCTTGGACGGGGCGTCCGACCCCTGGTCGCCCCCCAATTTTCATCGGCGCGACGGACTCCGATACTCCATCCGTTGAACGTTCAGGATTGCGCGTCTCGCGCGATTGGACAATTGGAGATTCCTGCATGAAACCGACCCGATTCACGCTGGTCGCGGCGTTCGGCGCTTTGATCGCCGGCGGCACGTTCGTGGGCGTGGGCATTGCCGGTCAAGGCTCGGTGGAGCATTCGGCGGAGGCCCGCTTCAAGGCGATGGACGCTGACGGCGACGGCAAGGTCGGCTCGGCCGAGTTCGAAACCCACCACAGCGCGAAGCTCTTGGAGGCGGACCTGAACGCCGATGGAAAAGTGACGTTCGATGAGATGCAGGCGGCGCGCGAGAAGCGGCGCGCGCAGCGCGCGCGTGCCCATTTCAATTCGCTCGATAGCGACGGCGACGGCGCGGTGACCGAGGCCGAGCTGAAGGCACGCCCCAACCCGATGTTCGCCAAGCTCGACGCCGACAAGGATGGTTCGTTGAGCCCGGATGAGCTCAAGGCCGCGCGCCGCAAAGGGCACGGGCATCATGGTCATCACGACGACCAAGGCCCTAACACGGATTGACGGAGGCGCCGAACCGCGCTCGACTAGACGAATGGACCAGGGCGCCGCGGCGGACGGCGAGTTGATGCGCCGCGCCGCGGCGGGCGACGACGACGCCATGCGCGTCCTGGTCGAGCGCCATGTGGCGCGGGCGGCCGGCCTTGCTTATCGCATGTTGGGAAACCCCACCTCGGCCGAGGACGTCGCACAGGAGGCCTTCCTTCGCCTCTGGAAGCAGGCGGGGCGCTGGCGGCCCGAGGCAAGGGTCGGCACCTGGCTCTATACGGTCGTGCACAATCTTTGCCTCGATGAGTTGAGACGCCCGATGCGGCATGTTGGCGAATTGGATCCTGAATTGGCGGATTCGCGCGAGACCCCGTACGCGGCGAGACAGCGCAGCGAGGTTGCGGCCCTCGTCGAGACCGAATTGCAGGCTCTACCCGAGCGCCAGCGCGCCGCGCTCGCGCTGGTGCACTACGAACAAGTGGCGGCGGCCGAGGCCGCCGCGATCATGGCAATCAGCATCGAGGCACTCGAATCGCTCTTGGCGCGCGGACGGCGCACGCTACGGGCACGCCTCGCCGGCTTGAGGCCGGATCTGATGGGAGAAGTCGAATGAACGACGAGATGATGACGCGCGAGCGGCTCGGCGCCTTGCTTGACGCCTATGGCGGCGATCTGAGTCGCTGGCCGGCACCGTCGCGCGTCGCGGCCGAGGCGCTGATCGCGCGTGATCCGACCGTCCACCGGCTGCTCGATCAGGCGCGCGCGCTCGACACATTGCTCGATCAGGCGCCCGCGCCACTGCCGAGCGGTATCCTCAGGGCTCGCGTGCTCGCGCGTCGCTCACCAACCCTGTGGCGCCAAAGTCTGGGCGCGCTATGGCCGTTCGGCCCGGTCTGGCAGCCCGCGATGGCATTCGCCCTCATCGCGGCGCTTGGCATCGCGCTTGGAGCTTATGTCGGCGGCCCGGATCGCCTCGTTGCGAACAAGGACGTGAACGAATCGGGTATTGCGGGGCTCGACGGCGATTTCGACGAGGACGACCTATTATGACACTCGGCCGTTCACGCATTCTCGGATTGGTCTTGCTTGCTTCGCTCGGGCTGAACGTGTTGCTTGGTGGCCTGTTGATCGGCGATTGGGCCGGCGACGGCTCGAACCAAGGCATCCGAGGCTCACGTTGGTTTGACCGCGAGACGGCACGCGCGGCGCTACCGGCCGAGGCGCAGAAAATCGTCGACGCTATCTGGTCGCGCCACGAGGCGGCGGTGCGCGAGGGGTACAAAGCCGTGCGCGAGGCGCGGGCGGAACTCCAGCGCGTGCTCACCGCCGATGAGCTTGACCCTCCGGCGCTCGAAGCGGCGCAAGCCAATTTGGCGACGCGGCGCGAAGCGGCACGCCTCAATATCACCGCGAGCATGGCTGAACTTGCGCACGCTTTGCCGCCAAAGGACCGAAAGCTGTATTTCACCACGGGCGCCAAACGCGCCCAAGATCAAGACGCGCGCTCCGCCGAGTCCGCGGAAACCGACAAGCCGCCGCCGGCCCAATAGGGCCAGGCCGCCCTCAGGGGTGCAGCTCGGGGCGCACCAGCTTGGCGCCGGGCCAGAGCTTCGGCCTTGCGCGCTCATATTGCACGACGACCTTGAGATCGTCGCCGAGCGCCTCGGCGGCGTGCCAGGCCCAGCGCGGATCGTCGAGAAAGCCGCGCGCCAGCGCCACGAGATCGGCCTCGTTTTTGGTAACAATACCATCGGCCGCCTTGGGCTCGGCGATCATGCCGACCGCCATGGTGGCGAGGCCGCTCAGCCGCTTGACCTCGGCCGCGAACGGCACTTGATAATGCGCCTTGACCGGAATCTCCTGCTTCGGGCTATTGCCGCCGCCCGACACGCAGACATAGTCGATGCCTAGCGCTTTTAGCGCGGTCGCCACCATGGCGGTTTCCTCCACCACGATGCCGCCCGGCATGAAATCCGTGCCATTGAGCCGAACGCCGAGCGCGCGCTCGCTCGGCCAGGCGGCCCTGACCGCGCGCGCGATTTCGAGCGGAAAGCGCATGCGGTTCTCGAGGCTGCCGCCATATTCATCGGTGCGCTTGTTCGCGAGCGGCGAGAGGAATTCGCTGATCAGATAGCCGTGCGCGCCGTGCAGCTCGATCAGATCCAACCCAAGGCGCAAGCAACGCTCGGTCGCCTGCACGAAGGCGGCGATGATCTTGTCCATCTCGGCGCGATCGAGCGGCTTCGGCATAGTCCAGCCATCGGCGAACGGCAGCGCCGAAGGCGCGACCGTCTCCCAGCCGCCGGCGGCCGAACTGGTCAATGGCTTATTGCCGCGCCAAGGCACGTCAGTCGACGCCTTGCGCCCGGCATGGGCGAGCTGAATGCCGAGCTTCGCGCGGTTATAGGGCCTAACCGCCTTCAGCACCCGCTCGAGCGCGCGCTCATTGTCATCCGAATAGAGCCCGAGGCAGGCCGGCGTGATGCGCCCACGCGCCTCGACGCCCGACGCTTCGAGGATCAAGAGCCCGGCGCCCGAGAGCGCCATTTGGCCGAGATGCATGACGTGCCAATCGGTCGCGGAACCGTCGAGCGCCGAGTATTGGCACATCGGCGAAACCACGATGCGGTTCTCGAGCGTGATTCCGGCAAGTTGATAGGGGCTGAACAGAGCGGACATTCGCGAGTTTCCCTCGGGGCTTGAGATTTGGCGGCGCCACTGAAGCACAGTCGGACCCGCCGACCAAGCGCTTCACATCATGCTAAACTGGCCGGTTCGACGTGCAGTCGAAGGCGCGGTCACCGCTATCATGGAATGGACTTCACAGCGGCGCGGTAGACCGGCTGAGCGTGAATTTCACGTGGCTGCGCACGCGCGTGGCCGACCTGGCGGACCCCGATTTCGTCGGTGACGGCGGGGACGCATGGTGCTAGGAACGCCTCGACCTGCAAAAGCCACGATGGGAGACCGACATGGGTGTGAAGCAGCCCACCGAGATGCCCAAGACCTGGGAGCGGCACTTTAACGAGCGCAACAAGTCCGCGATCATGGCGCTCTATGACGATCAGGCGGTCCTGACGATGGACGGCAATGTTCAGGTCAAGGGCAAGGCCGACATCGAGGCCACGCTATCAGCCATGATGACGCAACCGAACAAGGCCGTGTGCCGATGCGTATCGTGCTGGCAGGCGGGCGACACCGCCTTGGTGCGAACCGAGTGGCATTCGACGGATCCGACCGGCGCAGTAGTGATGAAAGGGCTCGCGGCCGAAGTGTTGCGCCGCGGTTCGGACGGCCTGTGGCGTTTCGTGATCGATGACGCCACCTATGCCAGCCGGAGATAGGCGGAACCACCCAGAGTCAGTCGGCCACCCTTGCGAATCAACCGGCTCGGTGCGGCCGTCATGTCGACCCGGAATTACGGTGAAAGTGCATTAAATCGCCCGGCCCCGCCTCGTGATCGGGCGGGCACGGCTTGGGGCCGCGCTTCGTCGGCGTATTCCGTAATCTCAACCGCCTAAAGCCCCGCGACGGCCTCCAAGGCCTTCATGTCGACGGACCGGCTGCCGTCAGGGTTGAGCGGCTGGACGCAAACATGATCGGCGCCGGCGTCGAGATGCGCTTGCAGGCGGGCGCGGATTTCCTTCGCGGTTCCGATGGCGACCATGGCGTCGAGCAAGCGATCGCTGCCGGATCCTGCGAAATCGTCCTTGGTGAAGCCGAGGCTCAGCCAATTGTTGAGATAATTGGGCCACGGCAAATAAAGCGCGAGCACCTGGGCCGCCGCCGCACGCGCCTGCGCGACGTTGGTTGTCAGGCAAACCTTCTGCTCGACGCAGAGCCATTTGTCGGGTCCGAGAATGGCCCGGGCGCGCGCGGTGTGCTCGGGTGTCACGAGGTAGGAATGCGCGCCGTTGGTCCGTTCGCCGGCCAGCGCGGTCATCTTGGGCCCCAGCGCGGCGAGCACGATGTTGCGTTCGGGTTTCTTGATCAGGAGTTCGGCGCGCTCCATGGCGTCCAGATAGGCGCGCATGGTCGAGACGGGCTTGCCGTAGTCGTGGCCGCGAAAGCCCTCGACCATCGGAATGTGCGAGACGCCGAGGCCGAGAATGAACCGATCGTTATACAGATTGTTGAGCGAATCGTGCCCAGCGATCGAGGCGATGGCGTCGCGCGCGTAGATATTGGCGATGCCGCTCGCGACGCGAAGCCGATCGGTCTCGGCGAGAATGAACCCGCCATAGCAGAAGGTTTCGTAGCCGAACGCTTCGGGATACCAGAGCGTGTCGAACTTGAGCCGTTCCGCGCCCTGCGCCAGCTCGACGATTTCGCTTGTCCCAAGAAAGTCGGCGGCGACCCAGACGCCCAGTCTTCCAATTTTCTTCATGTCGTGGACGATTCCTTGTTCCAGGTCAGGGTGGGTTCCGGTGACAGCGCAAAAATGAGTTCACGCCCGCGCCTTCACCGCCTCGTCGCTCAAGGGGTGGGCGAGCCGGCTCAGCATCTCCTTCGGGCAGATCTGCCAGAAGCGGCCGATCTCAAGGCTCCAATCGGCCAGCAGGCGCTCGGCAAACGCAGACTGCGTGGCCTGGAAATGCTCGGCCACCAGCTCGCGCGCGACGCCTTCCCAATAGCGCGAGGCGATGCGCTGATAGACCACCGTATCGGCATTGACGCGCCGCTCGAACGCGCCATCGGTGTCATAGACGAAGGCCATGCCGCCGGTCATGCCGGCACCGAAATTGTCGCCGACCGGCCCGAGGATCACCGCGGTGCCGCCGGTCATGTATTCGCACGCGTTCGAGCCGCAGCCCTCGACCACCGCGCGCGCGCCGGAATTGCGCACGCAAAAGCGTTCGCCCGCCTGGCCGGCGGCGAACAGCCGGCCGCTGATCGCGCCATAGAGCACGGTGTTGCCGATGATCGTGTTGGCGTTGGACTTGAGCGGGCTCGAGACCAGCGGGCGCACCACGATGGTGCCGCCCGAGCGGCCCTTGCCGACATAGTGGTTGGCGTCGCCCAATAACTCGAGCCGGAGGCCCTGCACCGCGAAGGCGCCGAGCGATTGCCCGGCCGTGCCGCGCAGGCGCACCGTGATGTAATCGGGCGGCAGGCCGGTCATGCCGTAGCGGCGCGTGATTTTCGACGAGAGCTTGGCGCCGATCGTGCGCATGGTGTTGCGCACCGAATAGGCGAGCTGCATCTTTTCCGGCTTCTCGAGCGCGTCGGCCACGTCGCGGATCATCTGCTCATCCAAGGTCTCGGGCACTTCGTTGCGCCCCTTGCGCGGCGAGAAGCGCGGGAAGCCCGCCGGGTCCGGCTGCACGAGCAGGGGATTGAGATCGAGATCGTCGAGGTCGGTCGCTCCGCGGCTGACCTGCTTCAGCATATCGGTCCGCCCGATGATCTCGTTCAGCGTGCGGGCACCGAGCGAGGCCAGAATCTCCCGCACCTCTTCCGCGATGAAGGTGAACAGATTGACCACCTTCTCGGGGCTTCCGGTGAACTTCTCGCGCAGTTTGGGATCTTGCGTGCAGACGCCGACCGGGCAGGTGTTGGAGTGGCACTGCCGAACCAGAATGCAGCCCATCGCGACCAGCGAGGCGGTGCCGATGCCAAATTCCTCGGCGCCAAGCATCGCCGCCATCACCACGTCGCGCCCAGTCTTGAGGCCGCCATCGGTGCGCACGGTCGTGGTGTGGCGCAGGCGATTGAGCGTCAACACCTGATTGACCTCCGCAAGCCCGAGCTCCCACGGCACGCCGGCATATTTGAGGCTCGATTGCGGGCTCGCGCCGGTGCCGCCGTCATGACCCGAGATCAGCACGACGTCGGCCTTGGCCTTGGCCACGCCCGCCGCGATCGTGCCGATGCCGGATTCAGCGACCAGCTTGACCGAGACGCGCGCCTGCGGGTTGATCTGCTTCAAGTCGTAGATGAGCTGGGCGAGATCTTCGATCGAATAAATATCGTGATGCGGCGGCGGCGAGATCAGCGTGACGCCCGGCGTCGCATAGCGCAGCTTTGCGATCTCCTCGGTCACCTTGAAACCGGGCAGCTGGCCGCCTTCGCCGGGCTTGGCGCCCTGCGCGATCTTGATTTCGATCTCGCGGCAGCGGTTCAGATACTCGGCCGTGACGCCGAAGCGCCCCGAGGCGATCTGCTTGACCGCGGAATTGGCATTATCGCCATTCGAGCGCGGGTTGTAGCGCGAGGCGTCTTCGCCACCTTCGCCCGAGCACGAGAACGCGCCAATTCGGTTCATCGCGATCGCCAGCGTTTCGTGCGCCTCGCGCGACAGCGCGCCATGCGACATCGAGCCACTCATGAATCGCTTGCGGATTTCAGTGATCGATTCGACATCTTCAAGCGGCACGGGCGGCCGCTCACGCTTGAAGTCCAACAAGTCGCGAATGTGGATGCGCGGCTGGGCGTAAACCTCCTCCGCGTACTTTCGGTACTTCGCGTAGGATTCGGTGGCGAGCGCGTCCTGCAGCATGTGGATGAGCTGGCCCTCGAAGGCGTGGCGCTCGCCCGACTTCCGAACCTTGTAGAGCCCGCCGACCGGCAGCACCACCGGCGATTCCTGGTAGGCCTTGCGGTGGAGCTCGAGTACGCGCCGCTTGATGCCCGAGAGACCGATGCCCGAAATGCGCGAGGTCATGACCGGGAAGAAATCGGCGACCAGCGTGCGCGACAGCCCGACCGCCTCGAAATTGTAGCCGCCGCGATAGGAGCTGATCACCGAGATGCCCATCTTGGAGATCACCTTGAGGAGGCCCTGGTCGACCGCGTCCTTGTAGCGCTCGACGCATTCCTTGAGGCTGCGTTTGCCGAACAGGCCGCGCGCGTGGCGGTCGGCGATGCTCTCTTGGGCGAGATAGGCATTCACCGTGGTTGCGCCGACGCCGATCAGCACCGCGAAATAGTGCACGTCGAGGCACTCGGCCGAGCGCACATTGAGCGAGGTGAAGGTCCGGAGCTTCTGGCGCACGAGGTGGCTGTGCACGCCGCCGGCGGCGAGGATCATCGGGATCGGCGCGCGCTCCGGCCCGACGTTCTCGTCGGTGAGAATGAGATGCACCGCGCCGCCGCGCACGGCGTCCTCGGCCTCCGAGCGGATCCGCTCGATCGCCGCGGTCAACGAGCCCGCTCCGCTATCAGCCTCGAAGCTGCAATCGATCAACGCCGCCTTGTCGCCCATATAGCGGCGCATGGCGACGAACTCGGCGTTGGTCAACACGGGCGAGTTGATCTGCAGCAGGCGCATCTGCTCCGGCCGCTCGTCGAACATGTTGCCGACATTGCCAAGCCGGGTCTTCAGGCTCATCACGCGATATTCGCGCAATGAATCGATCGGTGGGTTGGTGACCTGACTGAAGCTTTGGCGGAAATAATGATGCAGGCCGCGATACTGGTTCGAGAGCACGGCCAGCGCCGTGTCATCGCCCATCGAGCCGATCGCCTCCTTGGCGTCCTCGACCATGGGATGAAGGATCAGCTCGAGCTCCTCCATGGTGTAGCCGACAAGACGTTGACGCAATTTCAGCTCGTCGCGCGCGAACGCCACCGGCTCGCTCGCCGAATCGATCAGGCTGTCGAGCTCGACCACGTTCTTGGCCCACTCGACATAGGGCTTGCGACTTGAGAGCCGATCCTTCAGTTCCTGGTCGTGATAGAGCCGCCCCTCCTGCAGATCGACCGCGATCATCTGGCCGGGGCCAAGCCGGCCCTTCTCGACCACGTTGGCTTCCGCGAGCGGCACCATGCCAGTCTCGGAGCCGGCGAAGAGCAGACCATCGCCCGTGATCGTGTAACGCAGCGGGCGGAGCCCGTTGCGATCCATGCCGGCGAGCACCCAACGTCCATCGGTCGCGGCGATCGCGGCCGGGCCATCCCACGGTTCGATCACGCAATTGCAGTAGGAATAGAAGGCGCGCAGCCTCTCCGGCATATCGGGCCGGTGCGACCATGATTCCGGGATCAGCAGGCATTTCGCCGCGGGCGCCGAGCGGCCGGCGCGAATGATCGCCTCCATCACGGCATCGAGCGCCATCGAATCGGAGGCGCTCTCCGGCACGAGCGGGAACAGATCGCCATTGCGCTGACCGAAGACCTCCGAAACCGCGCGGGTCTCGTGGCTTTTCATCCAGTTGACGTTGCCCTTGACCGTATTGATTTCGCCATTGTGCGCGAGCACGCGGAACGGCTGGGCCAAACGCCAGGTCGGGAAGGTGTTGGTCGAATAGCGCTGGTGGAAGATCGCGAAGCTCGAGACGAAGCGATCGTCCAACAGATCGGGGTAGAACGCCGAGAGCTGCTCGGCCAGGAACATGCCCTTGTAGATGATCGAACGCGAGGAGAGCGAGCAGATGTAGAAATCGCTCACGTGGCTGTCGAGCACCTTGCGCTCGATGCGCCGGCGAATGATGTAGAGATCGAGCTCGAATTGCTCGTCGGTCACGCCGCGATCGTTCGAGATCATGATTTGCTCGATCTCGGGTCGCGTCGCGTTGGCCTTCTCGCCGATCACCGCCGAGTTGATCGGCACCTGGCGCCAGCCATAGATGCCGTGGCCGAAGCGCAGGATTTCCGATTCGACGATCGAACGGCAAACGTCCTGCGCGCCGAGATCGGTCTTGGGCAGAAACACCTGACCGACCGCGAGCCGACCGGCTTTTGGCTTATGCCCGGTATTGCCAATGTGCTCCTTGAAGAAGTCCTGCGGAATTTCGACGTGAAGTCCCGCGCCGTCGCCGGTTTTTCCGTCGGCGTCCACCGCGCCCCGGTGCCAAACCGCCTTCAGCGCGTTGACGCCGGCCTCGACCACCGCGCGACGCGGCTTACCGTCGAGCGCGGCGACCAGGCCGACGCCGCAGGCATCATGCTCGGTCGACGGGTTGTAGAGGCCGTCACGCGACAGGCGTTCGACTTCGGCTCGCCAGGACGCGACATATTGCTTTGCATCGAATTCGGGGTTGTCGGTCATGCGATTGGTCCCCCTACTCCGCCGCCGACGCGACGGCGGAGCGGCTCGACTTGTCCTGGAGATAGCGGTCGATGCCCTCGGCTGCGTCGCGGCCGTCCTTGATCGCCCACACGACCAGCGAGGCGCCGCGCACGATATCGCCCGCGGCGAACACGCCCTCCATCGAGGTCATCATCGACTTCCAGTCGAGCTTGAGCGTGCCCCAGCGCGTGACCGAGAGGCCGGGCGCGTTGAACTGAGCGGGCAGATCCTCGGGGTCGAAGCCGAGCGCCTTGATCACGAGACTCGCCGGCAGATTGTAGCTCGAGCCGGGAATCGCCTGCGGTGCCTGACGGCCGCTCGCATCGGCGACACCCAGATGAATCCGAACGGCGCGCACCGCTTCGACCGCGCGATCGCCGAGAAAGGCCTCGGGCGCGGCGAGCCAAACGAATTCGACGCCTTCTTCCTCGGCGTGTTTCACCTCGCGCATCGAGCCCGGCATATTGGCGCGGTCGCGCCGGTAGAGACATTTGACCGAACGTGCGCCCTGGCGCACCGCGGTGCGCACGCAATCCATCGCGGTGTCGCCGCCGCCCAGCACGATGACGTCCTTGCCGTGCGCGTTGAGCGTGCCGTCATCGTAGAGCGGCACAGGGTCGCCGAGGTCTTTCCGGTTGCTCGCGGTCAAATAAGTCATCGCTTGGAAGATGTCATCGAGCCCAGCGCCCGGCATTTGCAGGTCGCGTTCCTTGTACGCGCCGGTGGCGACCAGCACGGCGCCGTGACGCGCGCGCAGATCGGCCAGCGAAAGATCGCGCCCCACCGCGGTATTGAGATGGAACACGATGCCGGCCTCACGCAGCAGGCGCGCGCGACGCTCGACCACGCTCTTCTCGAGCTTGAAGTTCGGAATGCCGTACAGCAGTAGGCCGCCGACCCGGTCATAGCGGTCATAGACGTGGACCTGATAGCCCTTCTTGCGCAATTGCTCGGCGGCAGCGAGGCCGGCCGGTCCAGCCCCGATGATGCCGATCGATTCGGGCCGCTCGCGCTGCGGTTTAACCGGCTTCACCCAGCCTCGCTCGAAGGCGGTCTCGGTGATGTAGCGCTCGACTGCGCCGATGGTCACCGAGTTGAAGCCCTTCTCGATGACGCAATTGCCTTCGCACAGGCGATCCTGCGGACAGATGCGCCCGCAAATCTCGGGCAAATTGTTGGTCGCGCTGGAGGCCTCATAGGCTTCTTCGAGCCGGCCCTCGGCGGTCAGCATCAGCCAATCGGGGATGTTGTTGGCCACCGGGCAATGGATTTGACAGAACGGCACGCCGCATTGCGAGCAGCGCCCGGCTTGCTCGGCCGCGCGCGCTTGCGAGAACTCCTCGTAGATCTCATGCCAGTCCTGCCGGCGCGACTCGGCCGAGCGCTTGTCGGGGTTCGCCTGCGGCAATGAAACGAAACGAAGCATCCGCGTATCGGCCACGGCTCGATCTCCTTGGGACCATTCGCCCGTTCAAGCCTCCGCAGGGTCGATGGCGGTGGCCAAGAAACGCGGGCATATCCTTCTTCAGGAAAAACCTAGCGGCGATTTTGCCGGCGCGCGAGGCAAAAATCCATGATGAGTAAGCTTTGCTGTCTATTTTAATGCGCTTGCTTTGCTAAGTTTCAGTAAACCGCGTTGCACCTGGGGAAATTCAAAACAGGATGGTACCGTTTTAGGACTATATGCCGGATTCCGGCCGCCAGGGCGTGGTGCTATAAGGCGCCGGGCCGGCGCCCGCACATCGCGCCGCCCAAAAGGGGGCCCGCTTGTCCTTGCTGCAGATCGTCGTGCTCACCATCGTGCAGGGCATCACCGAGTTCCTGCCGATCAGTTCCTCCGGCCATCTTCTGCTCGTCCCCGTAGTCACCGGCTGGCCCGACCAGGGGCTCAACATCGACGCGGCGGTGCATGTCGGCACGCTCCTCGCGGTGCTGGTCTATTTCTGGCGTGACGTGCTGGCCATGGCGACCAGCCCGCTCAGCCGTCGGAGCCCGGAGCGCACCGCGGCACGACGGCTGTTCGCCTTTCTTGTGCTCGGTACCATCCCCGCTCTGGTGGCGGGTGGGCTGATCCATAGCTTCGCGCCCGATTTCTTTCGCTCCGCCAAAGTCGTCGCCTGGACCACGCTCGGCTATGCGGTGTTGCTGTTCTTGGCTGATCGCTTCAGCCCGACGTTGAAGCGGGTCGAGCACATCAAATTGTCGGGTGCCCTGATCATCGGGCTAGCGCAGATGCTCGCGCTGGTGCCGGGCACGAGCCGATCCGGCATCACCATGACGGCGGGTCGGCTGCTCGGCCTCGAGCGGACCGAGGCAGCGCGTTACGCGATGCTGCTCTCGATTCCGGCCACGGCCGCGGCCGGCGCGCTCGCGATCGTGGACGTGCTGACCAGCGATGGCGGCGCCGCGCCTGGCGACATGCTGCTCGCGATCGGCCTCACCTTCTTGGTCGCGCTTGGGGCGATCTGGTTCCTGATGAACCTGCTGCGCCGGTTCACCTTCACGCCGTTCGTGATCTACCGGCTGCTGCTGGGCGTCGCGCTTGTCGTGTGGCTCTACGGCTATTCCTAGATCGTCGGCAAGGTTTCGGCCCGCCCAGCCCGGTAAGCGTGCATATAGGTCGGCAGAATAAGCTCGGCCGCGGTCGGCGTGATGCCGAGGTCGGCCAAACCGGACGCGCCCTTCGACACGACATTGTCGAGCTTCATCAGGCGCACGAGATCGCGCTTGAGCGGCGAAAACGGAATGACACCGGCAAAGAACGCCGCCACCTCAAGCGCAAGGAACGGCACCGGCACGAGACAACGGCGCCGCCCGATGACGTCGAGCGCGAGCGCAACCACCTCGCGGAAGCGATAGACGGTCGGACCGCCAAGCTCATAGACGCGACCGGCGGTCTTGGCGTCGCGCAAACAGGCGATCGCGGCATCCGCCACGTCGCCGACATAGACCGGCTGCAACAGGCTGGCACCGGCCCCGGGGAAGCGCGGTTGCGGAAACAGGCCGTCAAAGGCGAGCGTGGGTCGGCCGCGAAAGAAAAGCGGAATGATCGGAGCGAGCCGGCTGATCGCGCCGAGCATGTTGAACAAGCCGTCCTCGGGCCCAAAAACGACGCTCGGCCGCAAGATGGTGACGCCCGGGAACGCGGCCCGTGCCGCGGCTTCGCCCGCCGCCTTGCTGCGCGCATAGGACGCCGGCGACGCGCTATCGGCACCGATCGCCGAGATTTGAATGAAACGGCTGGCGCCGGCCGCGCTCGCGGCCCGTGCGATGCGGCCCGGCAGCTCGTCATGGACGGCGGCAAAGGTGCGTCCGGGCTGCTCGGTCAGAATGCCAACCAGGTTGATCACCCAATCGGCGCCCTGGACGGCGCGAGCGATCGACCCGTCCTTGCCGTAATGCACCGGAATCGGGACGATTTGGCCGACATTCCCAAGCGGCTTCAAAAAGAGCGCCCGGTCCGGCCGCCGCGTGGCCACCCTTATGGTGACGCCAAGCCGCGCCAGCCGCTGCACCAGATGGCGGCCAATGAAGCCGGTGCCGCCGAATATGGTCACAACCGGATCGGACATTCTTCACCCCGCCGTTCGGTTGCGCGCCGTTTATCACGATCGATCAAGGGAGGCCAGCTTGTTGCCCGACCAGCGCCAAGGTGGCTCTGGATTGACAGGAATCGTGCCACTGTCTAGCACTGACGCCAGCGACGAGTCGCGCCGCGGGCGCGCCGCTATCGCGAGAGGACGATGAGCCTCCACCTCCACAAGGGCGATCTGCCGCCCGGCCTCACCTTTGGCAATTCGGTCGCGATCGATACCGAAACAATGGGCCTGAACCCGGTCCGCGACCGGCTTTGCCTGATCCAGATCTCGCGCGGCGACGGCGATTGCCACCTTGTCCAGGTCCCGGCGCCCGGCCGAATCGAGGCGCCCAATCTATGCCGCCTGCTGGCCGATCCGGGGGTGCTCAAGATCTTTCATTTTGCGCGCTTCGACCTGGCCGTCATCGCGCATTACCTGGGCGTTACCTGCGCCCCGGTTTATTGCACCAAGATCGCGTCGAAATTGGTCCGCACCTTTACCGACCGACATGGCCTCAAGGACCTGTGCAAGGACCTCGTCAATGTCGAAATCTCGAAACAGCAACAATCCTCCGATTGGGGCGCGGACGAGTTGAGCGAGGAGCAGCTGAGCTACGCCGCGTCCGACGTTCTCCACTTGCATGCGATCAAGGAAAAACTAGATCAAATGCTTAGACGCGAGGGCCGGAGCGCCATGGCCGAGGCGTGCTTCCGCTTTCTGCCGACCCGCGCGGCCCTCGATCGGCTCGGATTCACCGAGCCTGATATCTTTGACCATTAGGACGCGATGCCAGGCGAAACGTCGAGCGCGGCTCTGAGTCGAGAAGCTGCCGGGAGCGAGGACCTGGCGCGAGCGCGGCGCGTGCTCGCGATCGAGGCCGACGCACTGGAGCGTCTAGGGCGCGCGGTCGATCAACGCTTTGTCGAGGCGATCACGTTGCTCGCGGCGGTCAAAGGCCGCATCGTCGTTTCGGGCATGGGCAAAAGCGGCCACATCGCGACCAAGATCGCCGCGACGCTCGCCTCGACCGGAGCACCGGCGATCTTCGTCCATCCGGCCGAAGCCAGCCATGGCGACCTCGGCATGATCACGCCCGAGGACGCCCTGATTCTGCTATCGAATTCGGGAGAAACAGCTGAACTCGCCAATTTGATCCAGTTCGCCAAGCGCCATCGCATTCCCTTCGTCGGCATCGTTGGCCGGGCCCGCTCGACGCTCGCCGAGGCGGCCGATGTGGCGCTCGTGCTGCCGGAGGCGCCGGAAGCCTGTCCGCTCGGTCTGGCGCCGACCTCGTCGACCACCATGATGCTGGCGTTGGGCGATGCGCTGGCGGTCGCGCTGCTTGAGCGCAAGGGCTTCACCGCAGAAGATTTCCAGGCTTTCCACCCCGGCGGCCAGCTCGGCGGACGGCTGCTCCGCGTGCGCGACATCATGCACCAGGGCAGCGCACTGCCGGTCATCGCGGCTTCGGCGCGCATGGCGGAGGCCATGATCACGATGACCGCCAAGGGCTTCGGCTGCATCGGCGTACTTGACGATGCCGGCCGTCTCATCGGCATCGTTACCGATGGCGATCTGCGCCGCCACATGGGCGAAGGCCTGTTGCGCCAGACCGTTGCCGCGGTGATGACCGCCGGGCCCAAGACCATTCGACCCGGCGCGTTCGCCGCCGAGGCGCTCAATATTCTGAACGAGCGCAAGATCACCAGCCTGTTCGTGATCGAGCACGAACAGCCGATCGGCATCGTTCATATTCACGACTGCCTGAGAGCAGGAATTGCATGAGCATCGGCAGCAATGAGTTTGACGTCATGCGCGACCCCGCCACGCGCCAGCCGGCGAAGCGTCTGGTTGGGTTGGTCGCCGGCCGAGCCGGCAAGTCGCTCAGCCGAATCGGTCGCTACAGCGCGTTCGTCGGCGTCATGCGCTTTGCGCTGCCGCTCGTCGCCGTGCTCCTGCTCGGGCTGGTTGTTGTTTGGCCGCTGGTTTCGGGTCGCGAAGAGGGCTTCCGCGTCACCTATAGCGAGCGGGTTCAGCAGGACGGCAGCCTGAAAATGCTGAATGCCCGCTATATCGGCACCGACAGCGAGGGCCAGCCCTATACGATAACCGCTGAAGAAGCGATACCGAGCGCCGCCGACGCCGCCATCGTCACGTTGAAAAATCTGAAGGCCGACATGTTCAACAAGGATGGCTCATGGTCTCTGATAGCGGCGCGAGAAGGCCTCTATAACCGCCTTCCCGCGACGCTCGATCTTGCCGGCGATGTCGCGATCCATTCCGACAGGGGCGACGAATTGCGCACGCAGAGCGCGCACATCGAGATCAATGAGGGCAGGGCGGACGGCGACCAACCGATATCGGGCCAGGGGCCCCTCGGTTTGATCGAAGGTACAGGCTTCTCGACGGTCGATCGGGGCGCGAACATTCTGATCCGGGGGCCGGTCAAGGTGACCGTCTTCCCGAAGAGGCAGAGCAAAGCCACGGAAGGTGGGCAATGAACGCGCGGACCTTGCGGCCGCTCCTGGCGGCGCTCGCGATCGGCCTGTTCGGCGTTGCAACTCTTGCCGAGGCGCGCGCAGCCGATGTGGTGGAGCCCGCGACCAAAACGAAATCGTCGGCGGTGCCCTTCGTCGGTACGCGCACCGATACCAGCCTGCCGATTGAAATCACCGCCGACACGCTTGAGGTAAAGCAAAACCAGCAGCTCGCGATCTTCCGTGGCAAGGTCGACGCGCTACAGGGTGACATGCGCCTGCGCGCGGATCAGCTCATCGTCTATTACCGCGACGACAAGGAGAACCCCGACCAACCCGGCATCGCCAAGATCGAGG
Source organism: Rhizobium sp. Q54 (assembly GCA_945892755.1). Taxonomy (GTDB): domain Bacteria; phylum Pseudomonadota; class Alphaproteobacteria; order UBA828; family UBA828; genus SHWC01. The sequence goes on from CAMDDO010000001.1 coordinate 51,439, forward strand.
CCGAAGGCAATGTGTTCATCTCTTCGCCGAAGGAAACCGGCAAGGGCGCCCGCGGCGTCTACGATGTCGATCGTGCGCGCATCGATCTGGTCGGCGACGTCGTTCTTACGCAGGGCCAAAACGTCGTCAAGGGCGATACGCTGGAGATGAACCTCGCGACCGGAGAGAGCAAGGTGGCCAGCGGCAAGTCTGGAAGCGGCCGCGTCAAAGGTCTCTTCATCCCGGAAAAGAAACCGGCGACCGGCAAGAACGACGCCTCTTCGCAGAAGAAAAATTAACCGAATCAGGTATATTGCTCACTATGTCATCAGGCAGGAGCGACGAACGTGGGAGCGAACGTCGGAGCGATGTGAGCCCGTCTGACACCGGCTCCGCTGTCGGGCCGCGGCTGGTCGCTTCGAATTCGGGACTGGTCGCTCGCAAGCTGGGCAAGCGCTTTCGCAAGCGGCCGGTGCTGCGCGACATCAGCATCTCGGTGCAGCGCGGAGAAGCGGTCGGCCTGCTCGGGCCCAACGGCGCCGGCAAGACCACGACCTTCTACCTGATCACGGGATTGATCGCGCCGGACTATGGTCAGGTCTTCTTCGATGGTCACGATATTACCGAGTTGCCGATGTACCGCAGGGCGCGCCTTGGCATTGGCTATTTGCCCCAAGAAGCATCGATTTTCCGCGGCATGACGGTCGAGAACAACATCAAGGCGGTGCTCGAAGTCTCCGAGCCGGCGCGCGAGCGGCGCGATGCGTTGCTCGACGAGCTGTTGGCTGAGTTCTCGATCAGCCACCTGCGCCATACGCCAGCGCTCGCGCTTTCGGGCGGCGAGCGGCGGCGCGTCGAGATTGCACGCGCGCTGGCGTCGCGGCCGAGCTTCATGCTGCTCGACGAGCCGCTCGCCGGCATCGACCCGATCGCAGCCGGTGAAATCCGCGAGCTGGTCGCCAACCTCAAGGACCGCGGTATCGGTGTCCTGATCACCGACCACAACGTGCGTGAGACGCTCGACATCGTCGATCGCGCCTACATCTTGCACGAAGGTGCCGTTCTGATGGAGGGCGTGCCGGACGACATCGTGGCGCATGAGGAAGTGCGACGCGTCTATCTCGGCGAGCGCTTTCGTTTATAGCCGGTCGAGCGCCAGTCATGGCCACCGTGAAGCCGCAACTGATCCTCAAGCAGGGGCAGGCGCTCGTGATGACGCCGCAGCTCCAGCAGTCGATCAAGCTGCTCCAGCTCGGCGCCCAGGAACTCCAGACGTTCGTCGAGGCGGAGCTCGAGAGCAATCCGCTGCTCGAACGCGACGACGGCGATGCGCCCGGCGAAGGCGACCAGCCGCTTTCCGAGACGCCCGAGGCCGATGCCCCATTCGCCACCGATCGGGCGATGGATCGTCTCGAGGTCGAAGGACCCGAGGCTGCTGGCCTCGATCTTGCGCCGGAAGCGATGTGGGAAACCGATAGCGCGCCAGGCGATGCCGGGCGCTGGGCGCGAGCGGGCGCCGCACCGAGCGGCGATGAGATCGATCGAATCGAACAGGCCGCGTCGGACGGCCCCACGCTCCGCGAACATCTGCTGTCTCAGTTGCGCGTTTCCTGCAGCGACCCGACCGACCTGCTGATCGGCAGCCGCCTGATCGACTTGATCGACGAGGCAGGCTATCTGCCCACCGATCTGTCCTTGGTCGCCCAGCAGCTTGGTTGCGAACCGGCGCGCATCGAGCACACGCTAGCTATTCTGCAGCGCTTCGAGCCGACCGGAATCTTCGCGCGCTCGCTCAGGGAATGTCTCGCACTCCAGCTCGCCGAGAAGAATCGGCTCGACCCCGCGATGATGGCGTTCCTCGAGAATCTCGATCGTCTCGCCGAACGCGACTTCGCCGCCTTGCGAACCGCCTGCGGCGTGTCGGACGAGGACCTGACCGACATGGCCGCCGAAATCAAGCGGCTTGAGCCCAAACCAGGGCGGGCCTTCGGCGCCGAGCTGGCCCCGACGGTGATCCCGGACATTTTCGTACGAATCGGGCCGGACGGGACATGGCAGGTCGAGCTCAATCCCGAGACGATGCCCAAGGTGATCGTCAATACCGGCTATTTTTCCTTGTTGGCGAAGGGTGTTCGCTCACCGGCCGAGCATCAATTCCTGACCACGCAGCTGCAATCGGCGAATTGGCTCGTGCGTTCGCTCGTGCAGCGCGCCCGAACCATTATGAACGTCGCGCGCTCGCTGGTGAGCCAGCAGGCCGGCTTCTTCTCGCACGGCGTGCGCGAAATGCGGCCGATGACGTTGCGCGACATCGCGACCCAGATCGGTGTCCACGAGAGCACGGTGAGCCGGGTGGTCGCCAACAAATACCTGGCTTGTCCGCGCGGCGTGTTTGAACTGAAATTTTTCTTCTCGGCCGCCCTGCAGAGCAGCGCGGGCGGCGAAACCCACGCGGCCGAGGCGGTTCGCCACCGCATCAAGGCCATGATCGACGCGGAACCGCCCAACAAGATTCTGTCCGACGACCACATTGCGGCGGCGCTCAGCCGCGGCGGGGTCGCCATTGCCCGCAGAACGGTAGCAAAATACCGCGAAGCGATGCACATCCCGTCTTCCGTGGAGCGCCGTCGCCTGAAGCGCAAGGAGCGCCCGGAAATCGAGGCAACTATATGAAAATAAGACATTAAATCGTCGAGTCTCCCGGTTCGATCAGGGCTACGTTGACTCGGCGGGCGGGCGGACTTATGGTGCGCCGCCTTTTCGCCCGGGGCAGGCCGCCCCACTTTATGGATCACCGGGTGAAGACGGCGCGCGAGCGCCGACATTGCGGCAAAGCGACGGGCTTGGCGGTACGCCGGAATGGCAGGAATCGCGCGGCCATCGCGAGGACGAGCTGGCCGACGCGGGCCTCACCTGCCTGGCGCTTCAAGCCGTCGAAGACGGAGAGCCTATGGAAATTCAGGATATCGTCGAGCTGCGGGGCGTGCTTCCGCGCCTGCGAGCAACCAGCAAGAAGCACCTCTTGCAGGAACTTGCCGGACGAGCGGCCGAATTGACCGAATTGCACGAGCGCACGATTTTTGACGCGCTGCTTGAGCGCGAACGTCTCGGCTCAACCGGCAGCGGCAAGGGGATTGCGATCCCGCACGCTCGTTTGCCGGGGCTGAAGCGTCTGGTCGGCGTCTTTGCCCGCCTTGAGCAGCCGGTTGAGTTCGACGCGGTTGATGGCCGCCCGGTCGACCTCGTTTTCATGTTGCTGGCGCCAGCCAGCGCCGGCGCCGACCATCTAAAGGCGCTTTCGAACATTTCACGCCTGTTGCGCAAGGACGAAGTGGTCGAGCGTTTGCGCGGCTCGGACCGCGCCGAGGCGATCTTCGCGCTCCTGATCGAGCCGCCGGCCCGTTCGGCCGCGTGAGCCCGCTCCGCGTCTCAATTGACAGCGCCGGACACCGGCGCGACCCTGCTGGCCGATGAGCCGGCTTCACCACGCCAGTTGCGTCGAATTCGAGCACGTCGGCCTCTTGCTGCGCGGTGCGGCCGGCGCCGGGAAATCCGATCTTGCCCTGCGCTTGATTGACGCCGGCGCCACGCTCATCGCGGACGATCAGGTCGTCATTTCGGCGCGCGACGGGCGTCTGGTCGCGCAACCGCCGGCGGCACTCGCCGGACTGCTTGAGATTCGCGGCCTTGGCGTCGTCGCACTGCCTCATGGCACCGAAACATTGCTTGCCCTCGCGGTCGATCTCATGGACGACGGCGAAATCGCTCGCCTGCCGGCGGCCGAGGCAACCACCATCGAAGGCGTAGTCCTGCCATTGATCCGACTCCAGCCCTTCGGAGCATCGGCGATCGCAAGACTTCGGATCGCGGCCCGTCTGGTCGACGGCCGGCTTGAGGGCGTCGAGGCCGCGCTGGGGCTCCGCCCCGCGCGACGATCGGCCTGACGCCGTGGTAGACGAGACGGCGGCCGGTTCCGACGGCGCACGACGTCGGCTTGTTGTCCTCACCGGCATGTCGGGCGCCGGCAAATCGACCTCGCTTCGGGTGCTCGAGGATCTCGGCTACGAGGTTGTCGACAACCTCCCGGTCACCTTGATCGGCGGCTTGGTACGTGGCGTCGATGGCGAAATCTCGCCGCGGCGCCCGCTCGCGATATGCGTCGATGTGCGCACGCGCGAGTTCGATGTCGACCATTTCGAGCGCTATCTCGCGCCGCTGCTCGATCGCGACAGTCTCGATACCACGCTCATTTTCCTCGATTGCGACGATGAGGTCTTACGTCGGCGCTTCACCGAGACAAGGCGGCGCCACCCGCTGGCCGACGATCGACCGGTCAGCGACGGCATTCGGCTCGAGCGCCAGCGCCTCGCCTGGGTTCGCAATCGAGCCGATCTGGTTGCCGACACCTCGGGCTTGGCGCTGCCCGACCTGCGGCGGCTGCTCACCGGGCATTTCGCGATCTCGAGCAAGGCCGGGCTTGGCGTGCACGTCGTCTCGTTCGGCTATCGCCACGGCCTACCGCCCGAGGCCGACCTCGTGTTCGACGTTCGTTTCCTCGCCAACCCGCACTATGAGCCGAGTCTGCGCGCCGGAACCGGCCTTGACGCCGAGGTCGCCACGTTCGTCGAGCAGGACTCCGCCTTTGCGCCATTCTTTGCTACGCTGACCGATATGCTGACCTCTCTGCTCCCTGCCTATGAACGCGAGGGCAAGGCCTATCTGACGATCGCCATCGGTTGCACGGGCGGACGGCACCGGTCGGTCCACGTAGCGAGTCGGCTTGCCGAGGTGCTGCGCGCCGCCGGTTGGCCGGCTAGTTTGCGGCATCGTGACGTCGAACGCGCGGCGCCGGCTCGCGACTGATGCGCCGGCTGACGCTTTCCTCCCGCAATCGGGTTTCCACATGATTGGTCTTGTTCTGGTTACGCATGGCCGCCTGGCCGAAGAATTCATCGCCGCTACCGAGCACGTGGTCGGGCCGCAGGAGCGCATGCGTGCCGTGTGCATTGGGCCCGACGACGACATGGAGCGTCGCCGCAAGGACATTCTCGAGGCGGTCAGCGCGGTCAATGATGGCGACGGCGTCATTCTGCTGACCGACATGTTTGGCGGCACGCCGTCCAACCTCGCGATCTCGGTGATGGATCGTGCCAAGGTCGAAGTCATCGCCGGCATGAACTTGCCGATGCTGATCAAGCTCGCCTCGGTGCGGAAGGAAGAGAGCCTCGAGCGGGCCGTTCTCAGCGCCCAGGAATCGGGACGCAAATACATCAACGTGGCAAGCAGCCTCTTGAACGGAGACGCGGTGTGAACGCGCCGGCCGACCAAAGCGTCAACGACGCGCCCGCGGGACGGCGCCGAACCGTGATGATTTCGAACCGGCTCGGCCTGCACGCGCGCGCCGCCGCCCGCTTCGTTCAGGCGGCGGCTGATTTCGAGGCTGAAATCTTGGTGTCGCGCAACGACACATCGGTTTCGGGATCGTCGATCCTGGGCCTGATGATGCTGGCGGCGGGGCCGGGACAGGAGATCGTGATCGAGGCCCGTGGCCGCGACGCCGATGCCGCCCTGCTGGCGCTCATCGCGCTGGTCGAGCGCCGCTTTGACGAAGACTAGGCAAACGATGGTCGAGCTGCGCGAGGAAGAGACGGAAGCAGGCGAGGCGTTCGAGCACCGCTTCGAGGGGCTTGGCGTTTCGTCGGGCATCGCGATCGGACCGGCCCATGTCATCGAGCGCGGTTTGATCGACCTGCCCGAATATGGCCTTGCCGAGCACGAAGTGGCGGGGGAGGTCGAGCGCTTCGAAGAGGCGGTCGCGGTTTCGACCAAGCAGCTTCGCAAGCTGCGCAGCAAGGCCAGCGACCTGCCCGGCGCCGCCGCCGAGGAACTCAGCTATTTGCTCGACGCGCACCTCCAGATGCTCAAGGGTTCGCGCCTGGTGCGTGGCGTGGCCGAGCGTATCCGGCGCCAACACATCAATGCCGAAGCGGCCGTGCAGGGCGCGCTGGTCGAGATCGGGCAGGCCTTCGCCGAGGTCAGCGATCGCTATCTGGCGAGCCGGATCGACGACGTGCGGGAAGTCGGTACGCGCATCGTGCGCAATCTCTCGAAAGTGCCCTATCAGGCGTTCTCCTCCTTGCCGCAAGGCGCGATCATCATCGCCGAGGAGATCACGCCGGCCGACACCGCCTTGATGGACCCAACCAAGGTCGGCGGCTTCGCCTCGGCGCTCGGCGGCGCGGAGGGCCACACGGCGATCATGGCACGATCGCTTGGCCTGCCCGCCGTGCTGGGCGTCCCCAGCCTGGTCACCACGGCGAAGCCAGGCGATCTGATCATCGTCGACGGAACGCGCGGCCACGTCGTGGTCCATCCCTCGCGCGAAACCGTTGGGCGCTATCAGCGGCGGCGCGAGGCGCTGTTGCGCCGGCAGCGCCAGCTCGATCGGCTGCGTGGAATCGCGGCGATCACGCGCGATGGCGAGCGGATCGGGCTCCAGTGCAACCTCGAATTGCCGTCCGAACTGGTGCTTGCCCATGCCGCCGGCGCCGAAGGCATTGGCCTCCTGCGCAGCGAGTTCATGTACATGAACCGCGACCAGCCGCCGGGTGAAGAAGAACAATATCGTGTCTTGCGCACGATCGTGGAAGGCATGGGCGGACACCCGGTCACGGTCCGCACGCTCGACGTCGGCTCCGACAAGCTCGCCTATTCGCTGGGCGAACATTTGAGCCCGAGCGTGAACCCGGCGCTTGGGCTGCGCGCGATCAGGCTTTCGCTCAAGGTACGGCCGCTGCTCGAAGCGCAGATCGGCGCCATGTTGCGCGCCAGCGCGCATGGTCCGGTGCGCATCCTGCTGCCGATGATCACGACCGTCGGCGAGGTCAAGGCGGTGCGCGAGCTGATCCTGCGCGTGGCGCGGCGGCTTTCGCGCAGCCGTGTGGCGATCAGCGATCCGCTGCCACCGGTCGGGGTGATGATCGAGACGCCGGGCGCCGCGCTGGCGGCCGATGCGCTTGCTCAAACCGCCGACTTCTTCTCGCTCGGCACCAACGACCTGACCATGTATACGCTCGCGATTGACCGCGGCGACGAGCAAGTCGCGCATCTATACGACCCGTTACATCCTGCCGTTCTGAGGCTTGTCCAATTTGCAATCGCGGCGGCGCGGCGCGCTCACATTCCGGTCAATTTGTGCGGCGAAATGGCCGGTAATCCGCGCTTTACCGCCCTCCTCCTCGGGCTTGGCCTGCGCGACCTCTCGATGGCCTCGCCCAGCCTGCCCAGAGTCAAACAGCGGATTCTCGATCTCGACCTCGGCGAGGCAAGCAGGCGCGCCGAACAGATCATGCTGCAATCGGATTCAGGGGTGATCGCGGCGCTGATCGATGATTTCAACGCGCTCGACTGAGCGTGCCGCCTGCAGTTGTAACCATGCGAGGCGGCTGATAAAACGGCCGCCCTGCCCAAGAACTCGGAGGCTCTCAATGGCCGATGCTACCGACTACAAGGTCGCCGATATTGCCTTGGCCAAATGGGGCCGCAGCGAAATCGACATGGCCGAGACCGAGATGCCGGGCCTGATGGCGCTGCGCGACGAATTCAAGGGCAAGGCACCGCTCAAGGGCGCGCGCGTCGCCGGCTCCTTGCACATGACCATCCAGACCGCCGTGCTGATCGAGACCCTGCAGGCGCTCGGCGCCGACATTCGCTGGGCCTCGTGCAACATCTATTCGACACAAGACCACGCCGCGGCGGCGATCGCCGCGGTCGGCACGCCGGTCTTCGCCTATAAGGGCGAAACGCTGACCGAGTATTGGGACTATATCCACCGGATCTTCGAGTGGGCCGACGGCGGCACGCCGAATATGATTCTCGACGATGGCGGCGATGCGACCTTGTTGGTCCATCTTGGCTCCGAGGCCGAAAAGAATCCGTCCGTTCTGCCAAAGCCGCAAAATGAAGAAGAAGAGGCGCTCTTCGCCGCGATCAAGGCGCGGCTCAAAGCGAAACCCGGCTGGTACACCGCGCTTGCCAAGGCCATACGCGGCGTGAGCGAAGAAACGACGACCGGCGTGCACCGGCTCTACCAAATGCAGAAGGAAGGCCGGCTGCTGTTCCCCGCGATCAACGTCAACGATTCAGTGACCAAGTCGAAGTTCGACAACATCTATGGCTGCCGCGAAAGCTTGGTCGATGGCATCAAGCGCGGCACCGACGTGATGATGTCTGGCAAGGTCGCGGTGGTGTGCGGCTTCGGCGATGTCGGCAAGGGCTCGGCCGCCTCGCTCCGCAATGCCGGCTGCCGCGTCGTGGTGACAGAGATCGATCCGATTTGCGCGCTTCAGGCCGCGATGGAGGGTTATCAGGTCGCCGCGATCGAAGACGCCCTATCGTTCGGCGATATTTTCGTCACCGCGACCGGCAATGTCGACGTCATCACGCTAGAGCATATGCGCCAGATGAAGCACCGCGCCATTGTGTGCAACATCGGCCATTTCGATTCCGAGATCCAGGTCGCCGCGCTCAAGAACTACAAATGGCACAATGTGAAGCCACAGGTCGACGAGATCGAATTTCCTGACGGCAAGAAACTGATCCTCTTGTCGGAGGGGCGGCTGGTCAATCTCGGTAACGCGACCGGCCATCCGAGCTTCGTCATGAGCGCCTCGTTCAGCAACCAGACGCTGGCGCAGATCGAACTCTGGGCCAACGCGTCCAAATATGAGAAGGGCAAGGTCTACATCCTGCCGAAGCATCTGGATGAGAAGGTCGCGGCTCTGCACCTGGCCAAGCTCGGGGTCAGGCTGACCAAACTGACCGACGCCCAGGCCAAGTATATCGGCGTCAAGCAGACCGGCCCCTACAAGCCGGACCACTACCGTTATTGAAGGGACGTGCCTCTATAGCCGGCGCTTGCCGGAATCGGTTGTGGTGTTACCATCGCGCGCGCTCCAACCGAGTCCCCACCCGGATGACGAGACTAGGCAAGGCGGCAGTAGCAGCGTTTGCGGTGTGTCTGGTTTTCGGCCAACGCAGCGCCGAGGCGGCCTGGCAGACTGAACAGTGGCTCACCGCCGGATTCGGCGCGGCTGCTTTGGTTGGCGCCGGCGCGATCGTTTTGCTGCTTCTGGTCCTTGCGCGGGCTTCACGAGAGCGCGCGACAAATCGTGCTGAGATCGACCGGCTTGACCTCGAAACCGCCGCCGTGCGCGAAGCGCTGGCCCGTGCGCCTTCGCTTCTTCTGTTTTGGCGCCGTGGCCAGCCGGAAGTTCGGCTGGTCAACAACCCGACGAACCCGTTCGCGCCCTTCAGCGGCACCACCGTGCGCCGCCTCGACGATATCGCCAGCCGTTTGAATAGCTCGGATTTCGACGCGTTGCGCAATGATCTCGCGCGCCTTGAGCCGGGCGAACAAATGCGCCGGATGTGCCGCGGCGCGAGCGACAACAAAACTTTCGAGGCGGCGGCGGTGGCGGATGAGGAAAGTATTTTCCTGAGTTTCAGAGACGCCACCGCGCAGGCCGAGACGTTTTCGCGGCTCGAGACAGAAGTGGCTGCGCGGCGCGATGAGGCCGCCGGGCTGAGAGCCGTGGCTGACGCGATGTCCTTGCCAATGTGGCGGCGTGACGCGACTCTGGCGCTGGTGTGGTGCAATCCCGCCTACGCGGCGGCGGTCGAAGCCACGCCGGCCGACATCACAAAGCCGCCCGGCATCGAATTGGCACCCGTTCCGCCGGGCGGCGATACGCAGGCTTTGGCCCGCCGCGCGATCACCGAGGGGAGCGCCGCGACCGGTCTCACCCACGCCGTGCTTCACGGCGAACGCCGCCTGCTCGAGATCAACGAGGCGCCCGCGGCAGGCGGCGGCACGGTTGGTTGGGCACGCGACGTGACTGACCTCGAGGTCGCGCGAACCACCGTCAAACAGCACATTTCGGCTCATGCCGAGGTGCTCGAATCACTTTCGACGGCGATCGCCATTTACAACGCGAGCCAGAACCTCACCTTTTTCAATTCGGAGTTCACCAAGCTGTTTCAGCTCGACGAGCTGTTCTTGCGCACCGAGCCGTCGCTCAGCGAGGTGATCGATGCCATGCGCGAGACGCGCCGAATCCCCGAGCAAGCCGATTGGCGCGCCTATAAGACGCGCGTGCAGCGATTGTTCACGACCGTCACCGAACCGATGGAAGAGCTTCTGCACCTGCCCGACGGCGCGGTGCTGCGCCAGATCGCGACGCCGCACCCCTTTGGCGGCTTGATGTTCATCACCCTGGATGTCACCGACCGCTACGCACTCGAGCGCTCGCACTCGACGCTGGCGGCCGTGCAGCGGGCGACGCTCGACAATCTCTATGAAGCCGTCGCTGTGTTCGGCGCGGACGGCCGGCTCAAGCTGTCGAACCCGGGCTATGCCGCGATCTGGGGCCTCGATTCGGCGCACCTTCTGAGCGAGCCGCATGTCAACGACCTGCTTGATCTCGTCCAGGGTCACTTCGAGGCAGCCGAGTTCGAGCAGCACAAGCGCGAGTTCGTTGCCCGCCTCTCGGAGCGCGCGCGGTCGAATCAGCGCCTATTCCGGCGCGACGGCAAGGTGCTCGATTGCGCTTTCGTGCCTCTGCCTGACGGCGCCACGCTGCTCACCTATCTCGACATCAGTGACCGTTTCCAGGTCGAACGCGCGTTGCGCGATCGAACCGAGGCGCTTGAGACCGCCGATCGACTCAAATCGGAATTCGTCGCCAACGTGTCCTACGAGCTGCGCACACCGCTCAACACGGTGATCGGTTTCACCGAAATCCTGGTCAACCAGTATTTCGGGCCTCTCAACGAGCGCCAGCTGGAATATGCCCGAGGCGTGCTCGAATCGTCGCAGCAGCTTCTCTCGTTGATCAACGACATTCTCGATCTCGCCACCATCGAAGCCGGCTTGATTCAGCTCGAAATCGAATCGGTCGACGCGCACAGCGTCCTAGTCAGCATGCTCAATCTGGTGCAGGAGAGAGCGCGCAAGCAGCAGCTCGAGCTCACGCTCGATTGCTCACGCTCGATCGGCAGACTCGACGCCGACGAACGCCGGCTCAAGCAGGTGCTCTTCAACCTGTTGAGCAACGCGCTGAAGTTCACGCCGGCCGGCGGCCAAGTCACATTGGGCGCGCGGCGTGACGAGCAGTCGATGATGTTCTGGGTCTCCGATACCGGCATCGGTATCGAGCGCGACCAGCAGAAGAACGTGTTCGACAATTTTCATCGCGGCACGTCGCCGGTCGCGCGCCAATCGGGCGCCGGCCTTGGCCTCTCGCTCGTGCGCTACTTCGTGGAGTTGCATGGCGGCGAACTCAGCCTCGATTCGCAGCCCGACGTCGGCACGACGGTGGCTTGCACGTTTCCGCTCGAGCCGCCGGCCGATGTCAAAGCGATGTCGCCGCTCAGCCAATGACACCGCTCTCATCCGTTGTGCCATCGGGACCAAGCTCGACTTTCGAAGTCGAGCTCGCCGACCTTGCCGACACCGAACGGTTCGCGGCCCACCTCGCGCGTCAGACGCGGTCAGGCGACGTCATCGGTCTCGAAGGGCCGCTTGGCGCCGGCAAGACGACGTTCGCGCGCGGCTTTATCGTGGCGCTCTTGGGCCCCGTTGAAGTGCCAAGCCCGACCTTCACGTTGTTGCAGACCTACGAGCGGAACGACCTTTCGCTCTGGCATTTCGATCTCTATCGCCTCTCGAAACCCGAGGACGTTGTGGAACTCGGCCTCGAGGAAGCGCTCGGCCGCGCCATTGTCCTGATCGAGTGGCCCGAGCGACTTGGCGCCTTTGCGCCGGTCGATCGGTTGGTGATCCGCTTCGAGCCCGGTCCGGCGCACAATTTCCGGCATGCGCGGTTGACGGCCCATGGGCCGCGCGGTCATGCGCTGCTTGCCGCGCTGAGGGCGAAGACACCATGAGCGAGCGCGACGACCAGATCGTGCGTTTCCTTGCCTCGGCCGGATGGGCTGGCGCCGTGCGTCGGCCGCTGGCTGGCGACGCCTCCTTCCGGCACTATGAGCGCTTGAGCCGAAGCGGCGGCAGCGCCGTCCTGATGGACGCCCCGCCGCCCAAAGAAGACGTGCGCCCGTTCCTCGCCATCGCGCGCCATCTGAGCCGTCTTGGCTACAGCGCGCCCGTGATCAAGGCCGCCGACGAGGTGGCCGGATTCGTGCTGCTCGAAGATCTAGGTGACGATCTCTATACGCGTGTGCTGGCTGGCCCGGACGGCGCCCGGCTTGAGCCCGAGCTCTACGCCGCGGCGATCGATTTGCTGGCCGATCTTCACACGCGCCAGGCGCCGGAGGGGCTCGCGCGCTATGACGAGCCGCGCCTGCTGACCGAGACGGAATTGTTTCTCGACTGGTACGTGCCACGCCGCTTCGGCCGCATGGTCGAGCCGGCCGAACGCGAAGCCTATCGCGCGGCCTGGCGCGAGGTGCTGCCGTTTGCCTGGCGGGCACCCGCCGCGCTCGCCTTGCGTGACTACCACGCCGATAATCTGATTTGGTTGCCGACGCGCGGCGGAACAACACCCGACCCGCAAGGCATTTGCCGTGTCGGGCTGCTCGACTTTCAGGACGCCATCGTCGCGCCCATGCCCTATGACTTGGTCTCACTGCTCGAAGACGCCAGGCGCGACGTGCCGGCGCCGCTTGTCGAAACCATGATTGCCCGGTATCTGGCCGCGCGCCCCGAGCTTGACGAAACGATTTTTCGCACCGCGTATGCCGTGCTCGGCGCGCAACGCAATGTGCGCATCCTCGGAATCTTCTCGCGTCTCTGCGTACGCGACGGCAAGGCGCGCTATCTCGGCTTCCTGCCGCGCGTTTGGGCTTTGGTCGAGCACGATCTGTCGCACCCGGCGCTCGCCCCGGTTGCCCGATGGTTCGCACGGGCCGTGCCACCCGCCGAACGCGAGCGAGCCGCGTGATCGAGCCGCCGCGCCACGCCATGGTGCTGGCCGCGGGCAAGGGTGTGCGGCTGCGGCCGATCACCGAACGGGTGCCGAAGCCGCTCGTCAAGGTCGGCGGCCGCGCGTTGATCGACTACGCGCTCGGCGCCTTGATCGCGACCGGTGTGCGCGAGGCGGTGGTCAATGCGCACTATTTGCCCGAGGCGATCGAAGCCTTCGTCGCCGACTTTCGGCGCAGCCATCCTGCGCTTCGACTGCACCTCTCGCGCGAAGAGGCGTTGCTCGAGACCGGCGGCGGCGTGGTTTTCGCGCGCGGCCTGCTCGGCGGCGCGCCGTTCTACGTGCTCAATTCAGATGTCATCGTGCGCGATGGCGCGACGCCCGCGCTGCTTCGGCTCGCCCAGATGTTCGACCCGGCGCGCATGGACGCCCTGCTTCTGCTGCAACCGGTGTCGCGTGCCGTCGGCTATGACGGCAAGGGCGACTACCTGCTTGCACCCGACGGTCGATTGATCAGTCGCAGCAACGAGCCGAGCGCGCCGTTCGTCTTTACCGGCGCACAGATACTGGCACCGCGCCTGCTCGACGGCGCACCGGAAGGCGCGTTCTCTCTCAAGGTTCTCTACGACCGCGCCGAGGCCGAGCGCCGCCTGTTCGGCCTGGTTCATGACGGCGCCTGGCTGCATATCGGCACGCCCGATGCGCTGGACCTCGCCGAGCGGGCGATCGCGGCCGCGTCATGAGCCGGGCGGAGGCGCCCTCGCGCGCGCCCGCCGTCTATTCCATTCCCGCGGGCCTGCCATTCGCCAAAACCTTGGCGGACGCGCTGTTCGGCCCTGGCGCCTTGGCCCTGGCGACGGACGACCCCCTTGCCATCGCGCGTGCCACGATCTTCGTGCCGACGCGCCGCGCCGCTCGCGCGCTGAGTGAGGCGTTGGTGCGGCGGAGCGGCGCCCGGGCCACCTTGCTGCCGCGAATCCGCCCATTCGGCGATCTCGACGACGACGAGGCGTTGCTGGGTGACGCACCACACGACGAATCCGACGATTTGCCGCCGGCGGCCGCCCCGATGGCGCGTTGTTTCCTCCTGATGCGTCTGGTCATGGCATGGCGCGAAAGAAAGACCGGCGTGCCTATGGTGCGCGCCGACGAGGCCGCCAGGCTGGCGCAAACGCTTGCCCGTTTCATCGATGAAATGCAGAGCGAGCGTCTTGACCCGGCGGCGCTCAAGGATCTCGCGCCCGAGCGCTTCGCCGCGCATTGGCAAGAGATCGTCGAGTTCCTCGCCATCGTCACGCGCGAGTGGCCGGCCGTCATGACGCGGCTCGGGCTGATCGACCCGATCGCGCGGCGCAATCTTGCGCTCCAGCGCCTCGCGGCGCGCTGGCGGGCGAAGCCGCCGCCTCATCCGGTGATCGCGGCGGGCTCGACCGGCAGCCTGCCGGCGACCGCCGAGCTGATCGCCACCATCGCTCGCCTTCCGAAGGGCGCGGTCGTGTTGCCAGGACTCGACCGCACCCTTGATGACGAGGCCTGGGCCGCGCTCGAGCCTTCCCACCCGCAATATGGCCTGAAAATGCTCACCGAGGGGCTTGGCATGCCGCGCGTGGCGGTGCGCGATCTGGTCGCGGCTCAACCAAGGCGCGGCGCGCGGCTCGCGTTGATCGCCGAGGCCTTGCGCCCCGCCGTGACGACCCATGTTTGGCGCGCTCTGACGCCGCTCGACCGTACGGCCCTTGATGGCTTCGCGTGGGTCGAATGCGCCAATGAGGAGGCGGAGGCCGGCGTGATCGCGCTCAAACTGCGTGAGACGTTGGAGACGCCTGAAAAGACCGCCGCGCTCGTGACCGCCGATCGAGGCCTCGCGCGGCGCGTCGCCGCTCAGCTTGAACGTTACGGAATCGTCGTCGACGATTCGGCGGGGCGGCCGCTTGCGCTTACGCCGCCCGGCGCGTTCTTGCGACTATCCGGCTCGCTTGAGATCGAGCAAGTCGCGCCGGTGTCGCTGCTTGCGTTATTGAAGCACCCCCTTGCCGCCGGCCGCCTTGCGCCTGAAGCGTTCCGTCGTCGGGTGCGAGCGTTAGAGCTCGCCTGTTTGCGCGGCCCGCGCCCGAGCCCGGGCTTCGAGGGCTTGCGCGCGGCGCTTCAAGACGCCGCGAACGAGCCAGAGACGAAGACCCGACGTGACGAGATCGCCGCGCTTCTACCCTGGCTCGATGGCATCGTCGCGGCCCATGCCCCATTGGCCCAATTGATCGCATCGCCGCGCGCGACGATCGCCGCGCTGCTTGCCGCTCATATCAGCTTCGCCGAATGGCTGGCGGCGAGCGATGCCGAACATGGACCGGGGCGGCTCTGGGCCGGCGAAACGGGGGAGCGTGCCGCGGCCTTCATTGCCGAGCTCGCCGAGGCTGCCGACGACGCGCCTGAGATCGCCCCGTCGAGTTATCCCGCACTTCTCGATGCGCTGATGGCGGGCATCATGGTTCGCCCCGCGCGGCCGCGGCATTCCCGCCTGTTCATCTGGGGGCCGCTCGAAGCGCGCCTGCAAAGCGCCGATGTGATGATCCTGGGCGGATTGAACGAGGGCAGTTGGCCGCCTGAGCCGGAGCCGGACCCTTGGCTCAGCCGCCCCATGCGTGTGGCGCTCGGCTTGTCGCCACCCGAGCGGCACATCGGCCTCGCCGCCCACGACTTCACGCAGTGCTGCGGCGCGCCCGAAGTCTTGCTGACCCGCTCGCGGCGCGCTGGCACGTCGCCCACCATCGCCTCGCGTTGGCTGACCCGGCTCGACGCCTTGGTCGGCCTGATCGCGCCGGACGGGCGGTCACGGATCGATGCGCACCATCTCCGCACGTGGCAGAGCGCGCTCGAAGCGCCGGCGCGCGTCGTGCCGTGCGCCCCGCCCGCGCCTCGCCCACCGTTGCACGCGCGGCCTAGGCGGTTTTCGGTCACGGCGGTCGAGACCTGGCTGGCCGACCCCTATTCGATCTTTGCACGTCGAATTCTGCGCCTCACGCCGCTCGACGAGCTCGACGCCGACCCAAGCGCGGCCGAGCGCGGCAGTTTAATCCACGACGTCCTCGATCGCTTCGTGCGCGATCATCCGACGGATTTGCCCGACGATGCGTTGGACCGCTTGATCGCGGCGGGCGCGACACGCTTCGCCGCGCTCGCCCATCGCCCAGCCGTGATGGCCTTCTGGTGGCCGCGCTTCGAGCGCATCGCCGCCTGGTTTATCGATGTAGAGCGCGAGCGCCGGGCGCAAGGCACACATCCCTGTGCGACCGAGATCGCCGGTACGCTCTGCTTCGACGCGCCTGGTGGCACATTCACGCTCAGCGCCAAGGCCGACCGCATTGACCGCGGCGCCGATGGCGGGCTCGTCATCATCGACTACAAGACCGGCACGATCCCCTCGAAGCGCGAGGTGGAAAAAGGAAAGCGCTCTCAGTTACCGCTTGAGGCCGCGATTGCGCTGGCGGGCGGCTTCGGCACGGCCGTGCCGGAAGCGCAGATCGCCGCGCTCGAATATTGGCGGCTAAGTGGCGGCGAGGAGCCGGGTGAAATCCGATCCGTGAGCGATGATCCGGGTGCGCTCGCGCGTAGCCTTCTTGCCCGCTTGCAGAATTATGTCGCGGGCTTCGATGACCCGAACACGCCCTATCGTGTGACGCCCCGACCCTCGTTCTTCCTGTCTTATCCAGATTACGACCATCTGGCGCGGGTCGGCGAATGGACTGTGGAGCCGGCGGAATGAGCCGAGAATCGCCCGCCGATCCACGCGCCCGCGCGCTGGAGCCTGACGCCACTGTCTGGGTCACCGCCTCGGCCGGCAGCGGCAAGACGCGGCTTTTGACCGAACGCGTGATTCGCCTGCTGGTCGGGGGCACGCCACCGGAACGCATTCTCTGCGTCACCTTCACGCGCGCCGCAGCGGCGGAAATGGCGCAGCGCATCAACGAAACGCTCGCCGCCTATGCGACGGCCGAGGACGCCGAGCTTGATAAAGCACTCGCGGCGCTGCTGGACCGCACCGCGCGATCCGCCGAGCGCCTGCGGGCGCGGCAATTGTTCGCCCAGGTGCTCGACGCGCCGGGCGGTATCCGTATTCTGACCATTCACGCCTTTTGCCAATCGCTTCTACGACGCTTTCCGCTCGAAGCGGGGCTCGCCCCGCATTTCGACGTCCTCGACCAACCGGGCCAACGCGCACTTCTCGCCGATGCCGAGGCACGGCTCTTTGCCGAGGCCGGCGCGGCGCCCGACAACCCAGCCTCGCTGGCACTCAGCCGCCTCAGCCCAGCGTTCGATGAGGCGCGCTTCGCGGAATTGATCGAGGCGCTGCGCCTTGAACGCGCCCGCCTCGCTGCCGCACGAACCGCTTTTGGCGGCATCGACGCCTTGATCGGCGCCGTGCATCGGCGGCTCGACACGCCGGTCGGCGCCGATCAATCCCATGTCGTGGCGGACGCGGCCGCCGACGGCGCGTTCGAGCGCGACGCGCTGGCCCGTGCGGTCACGGCGCTGGACCGCCATGGCGGGAAAACCGACAAGGAGCGTGGCGCGAGAATCAAGACCTGGCTGGCGCTCGATCATGGCGAGAGAGCCGCGAGATTCGATTTCTACATCATGGCGTTTTTGACCAAGGACGATCTCGCACCCCGAGCCAGGCTCGCGACCAACGCCGTCAACACCGCCGCCCCTGAGACCAATGAAGCCCTCGCGCAAGAGCAGACGCGCTTGCTCGATTTCGTCGGGCGACGGCGTAGCGTGACGCTGGCCGCCAACACGGCGGCGTTGCTGCGCATCGAGGCGCGCTTCGAGACAATTTATGCCGATGAGAAGGCCAACCACGCGGCGCTCGACTTTGACGATCAGATCGAGGAAGCACGGGCGCTTCTGGAGGAAAAAGGCGCCGGCGCCTGGGTGCTCTACAAGCTCGATGGCGGGCTCGATCATATTCTGCTCGACGAGGCGCAGGATACCGCGCCCGCGCAATGGCGTGTCATCGCGGCCCTCGCGGCCGAGTTTTTCGTCGGTCTCGGCGCGCGCGAGCAGAAACGCACCGTGTTCGCGGTCGGTGACGAGAAACAATCGATCTTTAGCTTCCAAGGCGCCGATGTGAAGGCGCTCGAGGCCGAGCGCGAGCGCCTGATGGCGCGCGTACAGGCGGCCAAATTGCCGTTCCACGACGTGCCGCTCGTGCGCTCATTCCGCTCGACCGCGCCGATACTCGCGCTGGTCGACGCGACCTTCGCCGATGAAGCGGTGCGCCGGGGCGTCGCGCGCGACAGCGGGGTGATCGGTCATACGCTCGTGCGCGAGGGGCAGGCCGGCCTGATCGAGCTTTGGCCCATGATCGAGCCGGGCGAGAATCATATCGCCGATCCCTTCGACCTGCCGCTCACCCAAGAGGCCGTGGATGACTCCGAGGCACGTCTCGCGCGCTATGTCGCGACGCGCATCTTGCGCTGGTTGAGGCCGCGCGATGCCGCCGAGCGCGCCGACGCCATGTTACCCGCGCGCGCGCGTGCGATAAAGCCGGGCGACATCATGGTGCTGGTGCGTCGTCGCTCGGCGTTCGTGCCTCGATTGGTCGCTCTCCTGAAAAAGGAGAACGTACCAGTCGCCGGCGTCGATCGCATGGTGGTGACCGAACAGCTCGCCGTGAAGGATTTGCTCGCGCTCGGCCAAGCGCTGTTGTTGCCGCAGGACGATCTCAATTTCGCCTGCCTCCTCAAGAGCCCGCTGATCGGCTTCGACGACGATCAATTGTTTGCGCTCGCTCATGATCGTGGCGCCGCCTCGCTTTGGCAGACGCTGAGCGCACGGCAGAACGAAAATCAGGATTTCGCCGTTGCGCATGGCTGGTTCGCCGCCCTGCTGGCGCGCGCCGATTTTCAACCGCCCTTCGAGTTGTTGGCTGGCGTGCTTGCGCGCGGCGGCCGTGCCAAATTGCTGAAGCGTCTCGGCCCGGAATCCAACGACGCGATCGATGAGCTGCTGATTCTCGCGCTCAGTTATGAGCGCGATCACGCGCCGTCCATGCAGGGGTTCTTGCACTGGCTGCGCACAAGCCAGAGCGCTATCAAGCGCGACCTCGACCATGGCCGCGACGAAGTGCGCGTCATGACCGTACATGGCGCGAAAGGCCTGCAGGCGCCGGTCGTGATCCTGCCCGATACGGTCAGCGCGCCGGCGACCAAGCTTGGCGTCCTGTGGACCGAGGCCGACGCGCGGTCGCCTGCCCTGCCGTTGTTTCCGGCGCGCGCCGCTCATCTCGATGCCATTGGCCAGGCGGCCCTTGCCGCGAAAAAAGTGGCGGAGGCCGAAGAGCAGCGCCGACTGCTCTATGTCGCGCTGACCCGCGCCGAGGATCGGCTCTATGTCGGCGGCTGGCGGGGGCCGAGGCAGGCGCCGGCGGATTGCTGGTATCACTTGATCGAGGCGGGTTTCGCGCGGCTCGAAGGCGTTCGATCCGTGCCTTTGCTCGGGTCGAGCGTGGCTGCCAAGCAACTTTCCGCGCCGCAAACAGCGAAGCCCGACCCCGCCCAAACGGAGGAAATCGCGCCTGCGCCTGCGCCGCCGCTGCCTGAATGGGCGCAACGACCACCGCCACCCGAGCCCACCGTGGCGCGTGTCATCACGCCGTCACGCCGATACGCGGTCGAACTGGCCGCCGGCTCGCCCTTGACGCCAGCGGGCGATTCGGCGCGTCGACGCGGCCGCCTGATTCACCGCCTGCTCGAGCTTCTGCCCGAGATCGCGCCGGACGCTCGCCAAGCGACGATCGCGCGTTATCTTGGCCGTGAGTCGCTCGGACTCGAGCCCGAGGAGCGCGCCAACATCGCGGCGGCGGTCGGCCGCGTGCTCGACGATCCCAAGCTGAGCCCGCTCTTTGGCCCGGACAGCCTCGCCGAAGTGCCGCTTTCGGCCGAGATCGGCGGCGCGGTGATTTCCGGCCAGGTCGACCGGCTGGTGGTCACACCGGAACGCGTCACGGTGCTCGACTACAAGACCGGCGCCGTGGTGCCTGATTCGCCGTCCGACCTGGCGCCGGCCTACGCCGCGCAAATGGCGGCCTACCGCTCGGTGCTCCGACGTGCCTTTCCGGGCCGGATCATCGCCAGCGGGCTCCTGTTCACCGATCGGCCGGTCCTATACTGGCTAGAAGATTCGCTGCTTGACGCCTTCGCACCTTGACCCAGCGGGGCTCGCGCCCCAACATTCCTCGAGCCTCTAATGGAGTCCCCCCGAATGGACGTATTGCACGTTAAAGACAGTGAATTCGATCAGAAGGTTCTGAAGGCGACCGGCCCCGTATTGGTCGATTTTTGGGCCGAATGGTGCGGCCCATGCAAGGCCATAGCGCCGGCGCTTGAGGAACTGGCGAAGGACATGGGTGAGGCCGTCACGGTGGCCAAGGTCAATGTCGACGAAAACCATGCGACGCCCGCCAAATATGGCGTGCGCGGCATTCCGACGCTGATTCTGTTCAAGAACGGCCAAGTCGCGTCGATGAAGGTCGGCGCCATGCCGAAACAAAAACTCTATGATTGGGTCAAGGGCACGCTCTAGACGCTCGGCCACCCGCTTCCGCCAATGCAAAAGGCCCCGCGCGGTTGAGGCGCGGGGCCTTTCGTTTGACCAAGGTCGCACTTACTCCGCGGCTTGGCGCGCGCGGACCTTGCGGATTGGCTGCAGTGCTTTGTGGAAGTCGCCGTCCTTCATGATCATGAGAATGTTCGCCTGATCCAGGAAGAGATCGAGATCCTCGAGCGGGTTGCCATCGAGCATCACCAAATCCGCCAAATAGCCGGCCTTGACCTGGCCAAGCTCGTTCGGCTTGCCGAACGCCTCGGCGCCATAGGCGGTCGCAGCGCGCAAAATCTCATAGGGCTTGAAGCCGAGCATTTTTTGGAAGTGCCGAAAATCGCGCGTGTCGGTGCCGTGCGGCGTCCAGGGGAACCCATAATCGCCGAACGGTAGAATGCGAATACCGCGCTTGTGCATCTTCTTCATCGTCTCGGCGCCCTTGGCGAGCTCGTCGACGAAACCCCATTTCTCGGCGGTCGCCGGCGAAATGCCAAAGTCGCCCGCCTCATAGGCGGTCGCATAGGTGAAGCCGAGCGCCGGCACGATCCAGTGCTTGTCCTTGTTCGCCTCCAAAAGATCGAGCGATTCCTCATCGGCGAGCGTTGCGTGATAGATGCGCTGGATGCCGTATTTGATCGCGCGCTTGATCGATTCCGGATTGCGCGCGTGGCAATTGAGGGTGCGCCCGCGCTGATGCGCGATGTGCGTGCCCACCGCGACTTCGTCTTCGTCCATCGCGGTCTGGTCGGCATCGCAAAAATTCGGGATCAAATGATCGCCCGAGATCATCAGCTTCACGACATCGACGCCCTCACGGCAATATTCGCGCACGATGCGCCTTAGTTCATGCGGCCCATCGAAATAGTGCGCGAGCTCGTTGTGATGCATGTGCAGCTGGCGCGAATCGCCGAGCCCGCCGGTCACGGTGATCTCGGGCGTCGCGGCCAAATAGCGCGGGCCCGGGATATAGCCGGCGTTGATTTCGTTCCTGACCGCGATATCGAGCCGCGGTTTGGCCGAGCCGGCACCGACTGCGGCCGTCATGCCATGATCGAGGATGATCTTGGCCTGCCGCGCGGTGATCAGCGTATGCTCCTCGGGCGGGATGTGCCCCATATTCTGCGGGCCGGTATAGCTCATATGGCAATGCGCGTTGATCAGGCCCGGCATCAACGTGGCGCCACCGCCATCAACGACTTCAGCGCTGGCGCGCGGTAGTTTTTCGCCGCCGGTCGCGACCTTCTTGATGCGATTGCCCTGGATCAGCACCTCGCCCGCGCTCAGCGCCTTGGCGGTGCCATCAAAGATCCTGACATTGGTGAACAGAATTGGTCCGCGCTTCTCGGCAGAAAGCGCTGGTTGATCGGCGTGCATCATGGCATGGCCCTCGTGGTTGATCGTTGAGGTGGCTCAGAGCATCGGCGCATCGACCGGCAGACCCAAAAGGAACTTGGCATAGGGTGCGCCGTTCACGTCGAGATTCTGCGTGATGTGCGACGTGCCGGCATGGGCGTCGCGAAAATGGCGTGCGAACACGTTGGTCTCATAGAGCCCGCCCGCACCACCGGCGCGATGCAATATATCGACCGCGCGCAGGCAGAGTTCGCCGGCAAAGGCGCCATCGGCGCGGTATTTCAGCTTTTGCTCGAGGCTCGGCACGCCGCCGGCCTTGGCGATGGCTTGCGCGTCGCGGACATTGCCATAGACCAGCGCCTTGGCCGAGTTGATGGCGCCCGCCGCCTCGCCGACCTTGGCCTGTACGGTCGAAAAATCGGCCATCTTGCCGCCGCTGATGCGCGCCACGCGTTTCCGGGTTTCCGCGCTGAAATCTTGTAGTGCGCCTTGCGCGACACCGAGCACGGACGCGCCAACCCAGGAGGAAAACAACGCGAACATCGGCATGCGATAGAGCCACCCGGTATTGACCCGCGCGCCCGGCGAATCACCCCCCTTGGTTTGCTCGACCAACAAGGACCGATGCTCGGGCACGAATTTGTCGGCCATTTCGACATCGTTCGAGCCCGTGCCCTTGAGGCCGGAGGAAAACCAAGTGTCGTGAATCACATAATCGGCTTTCGGCACGACGAACATGCGGAATTTCTCAGGCCCTTCCGCGCCCTCGACCAGCGCGGCCAGCACCAGCCATTCGGCATGATCGCAGCCCGAGACCAAAGGCCAGCGGCCAGTCAAACGATACCCGCCCTTGGCCGGCACCGCCTTGGCGGCGTTGAAGATGAGCGAGCCCGCGAGTAGCGTGTTGGCACTCTTGGTCCACAATTCCTGCTGCACCTCATCCGGCCAATAGCACGGCATGAAATTGCAGCTGATCAGATTGGTCAGCACCCAGGAGGTCGACGCGCACGACCCGGCAACCGCCGAGATCACGTCATAGAGCGCGACATAATCAAGCTCGCTGCCGCCCCAGCGCTTGGGCAGCATGAGATTGACGATGCCGGCCTCGACCAGTTCATCGATCGTCTCGCGCGGCACTTTGCGCAGGCCCTCGCATTCGGTCGCGCGCGCGCGGAGTTTGGGCAACAAGGCAGTGGTGCGCGCCATCATCTCGGCGTGCGTGCCGGTCGGTGCGGCTATACGTGCGACCATCGCTTGAGCCCCCTAGCCCCTTCACGCTAGCGCATCTGGGGCGCTGGCATGAAGCGCCGAATCAACCGTGCTCGGCCAAGACCGTGCCGATCAAATAGAGCGAGCCGCAGATCAGCACGCGCCTTGGCCCCTTTTGTTCCAGCCGGCCGAGCGCCGCTTTTATATCTGGCGCGCACTCAGCCGCGATCCCGAGGGAAAGGGCCGTGCTGGCGACGGCCTCGGCGGGCAGGCTATTGGCCTCGCCCGGTATGGCGACCGCGACCAGGCGCCTGATATGAGGCGCGAGTGGCTTGAGGAAACCGTCGACCGTCTTGGTGTTGAGCATGCCGACAATGAGGTCGAGTGGTCGATCGGCGAACATCGTGTTTGCCGTGCGCGCCAAGGCCTCGCCCGCCGAGGCATTGTGCCCGCCATCGATCCAGAGCTCGATCTCCTTTGGCTGGGCATCGATCAAAGGCCCGCGCGTGAGACGCTGTAGGCGGCCGGGCCAGCGCGCCTGGGTCAAACCGTCGGCGATCGCCCTGTCCGACACCGCGAAGCGGGTCAGCGCCTTGGCGCAGGCGATCGCGGTTCCGGCATTGTCGATCTGGTGCGGACCTAAAAGCACGGGCAAAGGAAACTCGCGGTGGGCGCCGAGCGCATCGAACATCAATAGGTCGTTGTCTTGTTGCGCGTTCCATTCAATGCCGTGGCGCAAGAGCGGCACGCCAAGGGCCGCCGCGCGTGCCTCGATCACCCGTGCCGCTTCCGGATCTTGGGGTCCGATTACGGCGGTGACGCCCGGCTTTAGGATCCCCGCCTTCTCGCCCGCGATCGCCGCGATGCTATCGCCCAGATAGTGCATGTGATCCATCGAGACCGGCGTGATCGCGGTGAGCACAGGCTTTGCGATCACGTTGGTCGCATCGAGCCGGCCGCCGAGCCCAACTTCGAGGATCAGCGCCTCGGCCGGGCGGCGCGCGAAGGCAACAAAGGCCGCGGCCGTGGTGATTTCAAAAAAGGTGACCGGTGCGTTTTGGTTTGCCCGCTCGCATTCTTCGAGCACGGCAACCAGTTCACTCTCCTCAATTGGCACGCCATCGAAGCGGATGCGCTCGGCAAAACGCACCAAGTGCGGCGAGATATAGGACTGCACGCGCAGGCCCTCGGCGCGGAGCATCGCGTCGAGATAGGCGACCAGACTGCCCTTGCCGTTGGTGCCAGCGATATGGATGACCGGCGCGACACGACGTTCCGGATTGCCGAGCGCTCCCAGCAATCGCTCGATACGGCCGAGCGAGAGGTCGATCGCCTTTGGGTGCAGCGCCTTCAGGCGTTCGAGGATCGGATCGCTGGCGGCCACTTAGAGTCAGGCGCGGGGCTGGGCTGGGATGTCGAGCCCGGTGCGCGGATAAGCCACCACATCGGCACTGCGTGGCGCCGTCATCAAGAGATCGATCACGCGCGTCAAGGTTTCGCGCAGCTTGTGCCGGTGCACCACCATGTCGAGCATGCCGTGGTCGAGCAAATATTCGGCTTTTTGGAACCCGGCCGGCAATTGCTGGCGAATGGTCTCCTCGATCACGCGCGCGCCGGCGAAGCCGATCATCGCGCCGGGTTCCGCGATCGCGATATCGCCGATCATGGCGAATGAGGCGGTGACGCCGCCCGTGGTCGGGTCGGTCAGCACAACGATGTAAGGCAGGCCGGCCTCGCGCAGTTCTTCGATCGCAACCGTGGTGCGCGCCATCTGCACCAGCGAGAGCACGCCCTCTTGCATGCGCGCGCCGCCCGACGCGGGGATGACGATGAGCGGCGCTTCCTGCAGCGTGGCGAGGCGCGCTGCCGCGACCAGCGCTTCGCCCACCGCCATGCCCATCGAACCGCCCATGAAGCTGAACTCAGACGCGGCGATCACCGTTTGATGGCCGCCCAATTTGCCGTGCGCGACGATGATCGCGTCCGCAAGCGTGCTCGCGCCCTGCGCCTCGCGCAGACGATCGGGATAGCGCTTGCGGTCGCGGAAGCGGAGCGGATCGACCGGCACCGCCGGCAGCTCGATGGTTTGAAAGGCGCCGTCGTCGAACAACTGCGACAGCCGCGTCCGCGCATCGATCCGCATGTGGTGGCCGCAATGCGGGCAGACGCGCATCTGCGCTTCAAGTTCACGATGGAAGATCATTTGTTCGCAAGCCGGGCACTTTTCCCAGAGCTTTTCCGGAATGTCGTCTTTGCGAAACAGCGCGCGGACCTTGGGCCGCGCGAACCGTTCGAGCCAGCTCATCCGACCTCCTTCTTGCGCGCGGCCTTGACGCCGTCGCTCAAGCGCCGCACCAGATCGAGCACTGCCTTGGCCGTGCCTGCGCTGGTCCGGCCCTCGCCATCGAGGCTCGAGGCCAATGCCGAGACCAGCGCTGAGCCGACCACCGCGGCATCGGCCACGCGCGCCACCTCGGCCGCGTCGTCAGGCGTCTTGATGCCGAAGCCGACAGCGAGCGGCAGGTTCGTATGCCTTCTCAGCCGCGCGATCGCATCGCGCGTCGAGACCGCGCCGGCGCCCGCCGCGCCGGTGATGCCCGTGATCGAAACGTAATAGACGAAGCCCGTGGTGTGCGCCAGAACCGCCGGCAGGCGCTTGTCATCGGTCGTCGGCGTCGCCAGCCGAATGAAGCGGAGCCCCGCCTCGATCGCCGGCAGGCAAAGCTCATCGTCTTCCTCCGGCGGCAGGTCGACGACGATCACGCCATCAAGCCCGGCGCCGAGCGCGTCCTTGAGGAAGCGTTGCACGCCATAGATGTAGATCGGGTTGTAATAGCCCATCAGCACGAGCGGCGTTTCCGAATCGGTCGCACGAAACCGGCGCACCAGATCGAGCGTTTTCTTCAGCGTGATGCCGGCCTTGAGCGCGCGCTGACCGGCCGCTTGGATCACCGGACCATCGGCCATCGGATCGGTGAACGGCGAGCCAATCTCGATCAGGTCGGCGCCCGCGGCGGGCAAGCCCTTCAGGATTTCGAACGAGGTCTCGATCTCGGGGTCGCCCATCATCGTGAAGGTGATCAACCCTGCCCGACCCTCGCGCTTCAATTTGGCAAAGCGCCGCTCGATCCGGCCTTCCGTCCGATTTGCGCTCACAGACCGACCCCGAGCGCGTCGGCGACGGTGAAAATATCCTTGTCGCCGCGCCCGCACATGTTCATCACCATGAGGTGGCTCTTCGGCAGCGTCGGCGCGAGCTTGATCACATGGCCGAGCGCGTGCGCCGGCTCGAGCGCCGGGAGTATCCCTTCGAGCCGCGCGCACAGCTTGAAGGCCTCAAGCGCCTCGGTGTCGCTGATCGGCACATAGGTGACGCGCCCGCTATCCTTGAGCCAGGCGTGCTCGGGGCCAATGCCCGGATAATCGAGCCCTGCCGAGATCGAGTGCGCCTCCGTCACCTGGCCATCATCATCCTGAAGTAAATAGGTGCGGTTGCCATGCAGCACACCGGGCGAGCCGGCGGTCAACGAGGCGGCGTGCTGCCCGGTCTCGATGCCGTGTCCGGCCGCCTCGACGCCATACATCTTGATTCCCGGATCGTCGAGAAAAGGATGGAACAAGCCAATCGCGTTAGAACCGCCGCCGACGCAGGCGACCAATGAGTCTGGCAGCCGGCGCTCCGCCTTCATGATCTGCTCGCGCGTCTCGCGCCCGATCACGGATTGAAAGTCACGCACCATGGCGGGATAAGGGTGCGGACCGGCGACCGTGCCAATCAAATAATAGGTTGAGTCAACATTTGTCACCCAATCGCGCAGCGCCTCATTCATCGCATCTTTGAGTGTGCGTGAGCCCGATTTGACCGGCACGACTTCCGCGCCGAGCAATTTCATGCGGAACACGTTCGGCTTTTGGCGCTCGATATCGACCGCGCCCATATAGACGACGCAGGGCAGCCCCATCAGCGCGCACACCGTCGCGGTCGCGACGCCGTGCTGGCCGGCGCCCGTCTCGGCGATGATGCGCGTCTTGCCCATCCGCTTGGCCATCAGGATCTGGCCCATGCAGTTGTTGATCTTGTGCGCACCGGTATGGTTGAGCTCGTCGCGCTTGAAATAGATTTTGGCGCCGCCGAGGTGCCGCGTCAGCCGCTCGGCGAAATAGAGCGGGCTCGGCCGGCCGACATAGAATTCGAGCCAATAGTCGAGCTCGGCCTGAAACGCGAGATCCGTCCTTGCCTTGGCATAGGCCGTTTCGAGATCGAGGATCAGCGGCATCAAAGTCTCGGCGACAAAGCGCCCGCCATAGATGCCGAAATGGCCGCGCTCGTCCGGCCCCGCGCGATAGCTATTGATGGCCGTATTCATTTCGGTCTCTCGCTTCAGGCCGCGCCCGCGGCCTTGAGAAAGGCACGGATCGCGCCCGGATCCTTGTGGCCGGGTGCGTTCTCGACGCCCGATGATACGTCGACCGCGCCCGCTCCGGTAATTCGAATCGCCTCGCCGACGTTCTCGGCACTCAGCCCGCCCGAGAGAATCCAGCCCTCGCGCCCTTTCGCGGCGTGGCCCGAAAGCAACGTCCAGTCGAACGCGATGGCATTGCCGCCCGGCAGACCGAGGCCCTGACCGCTCGGAACCTTGGCATCGTATAGCAACCAATCGGCGGTCGCGGCGAAGCTCGCGGCGGCGGCGACATCTTCCGCGCGCGCGACCTTGATCGCCTTGATCACCCGCTTGCCGGTCAGCGCACGCACTGCCTCGATCCGGCCGACGTCTTCATTGCCGTGCAACTGAATCAGATCGAGCGGCACGCGCGCCAATGTGGCGAGCAGGTCGTCGTCGCGCGGATCGACAAACACGCCGACCCGCTCGACCCTGGCCGGCACCGCGCGAGCCAGTGTGCCGGCGGCATCATGCGAGAGGGAACGCGGCGAAGGCGGATAGAAGACCATGCCGACGAAGCGCGCGCCGCCTCCCAGCGCCGCATCAAGCGCGGGCCGATCGGTAATGCCGCAAATCTTGACCGAGACGCCCACGAACGATTGTCCTAGGTATGGCTCGACACGGGGGCGGCGGCGCGGGCCGTGGCGGCGACCATCTCATCCACGATGCGCCGCGCCGCGGCCGCCGGGTCGAACGCCTGCGTAATCGGTCGCCCGACGACCAGATAGTCGGCACCGCCGCGCACTGCATCGCCCGGCGTCACGATGCGCTTTTGATCGTCGCTCGCCGACCAGACCGGGCGGATCGCCGGCACGACCAACAGAAAATCGTCGCCGAGCTCGGCACGCAGACGCGGTAGTTCATCGGCCGTGGTCCATACGCCATCGAGGCCGCAGGTTCGCGCGAGTGCGGCGAGCCTGAGCGTTTGCTCGCGCAATGAACTGGCGACACCGACGGCACCAAGTTCTGCCTCGTCCATCGTCGTGAGCACGGTCACCGCGAACAATTTCGGTCGCATGAAACCGCCCACCTGAGCAGCGGCGTGCGCCGCCGCGGCCGCCGCGCGCATCATCGGGGCGCCACCGCTGGCATGAACCGTGATCGCGAACGGCCGCGCCACCGCTGCGCGCCGTACCGTATCCGAGACGACGCGCGGCAAGCCGTTCAACTTCATATCGGCGATGATCGGCAGGCCAAGCGCCTGGAACGGCTCGAGCCCGCGAAGGCCATTGAGGAAGAGATACTCGGTGCCGAGCTTGATGCCGCCGACCGCGCCCTTGAGCCGGCCAGCGAGCTCGACGGCATGCTCGGGGTCAACCCAGTCGAGCGAGCAGAACAGACGGTTCATCTTATGCCGCGTCCTTGGTCGGCCCGCCCGGCAGCGAGCGACCGCCGCGCGCGGCTGACGCGCCGGCCCCGCGCAACCGGTCGCGCTCTCCACGAAGCTCGGCGATCTCGCGTTCAAGAGCCCGAACGCGATGCTGGCGCTCCCGCGCGATGCGGCGATGAGGCGTGCCGGCCAGCATCTTGGCAAGCGCGCCGGCGAGCAGGCCGACCGCGAGCGCGGCAAGCCCCAGCGCGAACAAGGGCACATCGAGCGTGAAAGGCAGCGGCGCGAACGAGATCGTAACGCCACCGCGGTTCGCGACCGAAAAGGCGACGAGCATGAGCGCGGCCACCGCCGCGACGATCCATCCGACAATGCGCACTACGACCTTGCTCCGCTAACTGGCGCCACCATGACCGGGCGCTCAGCCGCCATTGACGCGGTCGCGCAGCTCCTTCCCGGTCTTGAAGAACGGCAGACGCTTTTGGCCGACCTGCACGGCCGCGCCGGTGCGTGGATTGCGCCCGACGCGGGCATCCCGCTCGCGGACCGAAAACGCGCCGAAGCCGCGCAGTTCGACCCGATCGCCGCGGGCGAGCGCCACCGTGATTTCCTCGAAAATCTTGTTCACGACCCGCTCATAGTCGCGGTGGTAGAGTCGTGGGTCCGGATACATTTCGGCAAGGCGTTGGATGAGTTCTGATTTGGTCATCGGTCTGGCTGCCCCGCGGGCCCGCGCCCAGCGCGCCAATGCCCTGTTCTGGTTGAATTATTCGATCACTTCCCAGGCTGAGCCTGCCAAAGCGAAACGAGACCGTCAAGCCTGAGCCGTGCCGGCACGATCGCCTCGCCGAGCCGCGAGCCAAGAGAATCCAACCAATCCTCCTCGATTCCCTCGCGCCTGAGCTCACGCAAAGGCAGCTCGGCGGACACCGCCGCGCCGGTTTCGAGCCATTTGCGGGCTTCGGGCTCACCCCCGATCGCATCGATCAGGCCGGCTGCCTCGGCCTGGCGGCCGGTGAAGATGCGGCCGTCCGCGAGCGTGAGCACGGCCTCGCGCGGCAGCCTGCGCCGCTCGGCCACCAAATCGACGAACATGCCATAGGTGTCGTCGATCACCGCCTTGGTTGCCACGCGCGCCTCGTCGGTCAGCGGCTCGAACGGCGAGGGCTGCGCCTTCAGGGGCGTGCTCTTGATCGCCTCGGCATTGATACCGAGATCGGCGAGCAGCTCGGTCAGCTCGGCGGTCTGCAAGATCACCCCGATCGAACCGGTAATGCTCGAGATGCGCGCAAGCAGGTGGTCGGCGGCGAGCGCCACCATATAGGCGGCCGAGGTAGCGGTGGTGCCCATGACCGCGACCACCGGCTTCTTTTCGGCGACGCGGCGCAATGCGAGATAGGTCGATTCTCCACCGGTCGCGGTGCCACCCGGACTATCGATCCTGACGATTACCGCCTTCACGGACGAATCATCGGCGATTTCGTCGAGCGCGGTCTCAAGCTTGGGGTCGTCGAGCACGATGCCATCGAGCCAGAGCCGAACCACGTGGTCGCGCGGCACGCCGTCGAAACCGAAGCGGCCCACCGCGACAATCGCGAGCGCGACGAGGGCCACGATTCCAAGCGTGCGCCAAATGATGACGCCGCGCTTGAGGCGGCGCCGCTCAATCAGACGATCGGGATCGAAGGCCATGATCACCGCCCCTGCGGCCGGACACGGGACCGACCGCCTAGATCGCGCGCGGCCCGCCCGGCTTTACGCGGCCGGGCAGGCGCCGGCCGTGTTCAGCTGCCGTCGCTTTTTTGCTCTTTCTTGCGGCTCAGCGCGGCGCCGAGAATATCGCCGAGGCTCGCGCCGCTGTCGGCGGAACCGAAATCCGCCATCGCCTGCTTTTCCTCTTCGACCTCAAGCGCCTTGATCGAGAGCTGGGCGCGCCGCCCGCCGCGCTCGATCGTCATGATCTTGGCGTCGAGCTTGTTGCCGACCGCAAAGCGATCGGGACGCTGCTCGCCGCGCTCCCGCGCTAGGTCGGCGCGCCGGATGAAACCCATCATGCCGTCGAGGAAGCTGACCTCGATTCCGCCATCGGTCACCGCCGTCACCGTGCAGGTCACGGTCTCGCCCTTGCGCGAGTCGAGACCGCGCATCGGATCGTCGGAGAGTTGCTTGATGCCGAGCCCGATGCGCTCCTTCTCGGTGTCGATCGAGGTCACCTTGGCCTTGATCACGTCGCCTTTCTTGTAGCGCTGAATCGCTTCCTCGCCGGCGACCTGCCAATCGATATCGGACATGTGGACCATGCCGAAGATCTCGCCCGGCAATTCGACGAACAGGCCGAATTCGGTGATGTTCTTGATCTCGCCCTGGACCTCGCTGCCCTCGGGCTGTTTATCGGCGAAGCTCTGCCATGGATTGGGCATGCACTGCTTGAGACCGAGGCTGATGCGCCGCTTTTCGGGATCGACATCCAAGACCATGACCTCGACTTCCTGGCTGGTCGAGACGATCTTGCCAGGATGCACGTTCTTCTTGGTCCAGCTCATTTCCGAGACGTGCACCAGGCCCTCGACGCCGGCCTCGAGCTCGACGAATGCGCCATAGTCGGTGATGTTGGTCACGCGACCCGTGAGCTTCATGTTGGCCGGGTATTTGGCGACCACGCCCTGCCACGGATCGGCCTCGAGCTGCTTCATGCCAAGGCTGATGCGCTGGGTCTCGGGATTGAACCGGATGACTTGAACCTTGACCGGTTGGCTGATGTGGAGCGCTTCGGATGGATGGTTGATGCGCTTCCACGAAATGTCGGTGACGTGGAGCAGACCATCGACGCCGCCAAGATCGACGAACGCGCCGTAATCGGTGATGTTCTTGACGATGCCTTCGAGGATCTGGCCTTCGTGCAGATCGGCAATCAATTGGGTGCGCTGTTCGGCGCGCGTGTCCTCAAGCACCGCGCGACGCGAGACCACGATGTTGCCGCGCCGGCGATCCATTTTGAGAATCTGGAATTGCTGCTCGGTGCCAAGCAAGGGCGTGACGTCGCGCATCGGCCGGATATCGACCTGGCTGCCCGGCAGGAACGCAACCGCACCACCGAGATCGACCGTGAAGCCGCCTTTGACGCGGCCGAACAAGACACCGGAGACGCGTTCGTTGTTCTTGTAACCCTGCTCGAGCTTCTCCCAAGCTTCCTCGCGCCGCGCGCGTTCGCGTGACAACGAGGCCTCGCCGCGCTTGGTCTCGATGCGATCGATGAAGACCTCGACGGTATCGCCCACTTTCAACTCGGCGGTCTGACCCGGCGCGCTGAATTCCCTGAGCGGTACGCGGCCTTCGACCTTGAGCCCGACGTCGATCACCGCGGCGTCATTCTCGATCGCGATGATGCGGCCCTTGACGACGCCGCCTTCGAAGCGCGGCTTGTCGCTAACAAATTCATCGAGCAGGTCCGCGAACCGCTCCTTGCGCGGCGATGCCGCGGTCATGGTCTCAGTCGTCATCACTTCTCCTGGTCGACGCCCGGAGAGATCCGGACGTGCGGCGCGTCTCGATGCGCCGCGGTTTGTTGTGAAACACCGCGGGCGCCGGACAGCGGCGCCCAATAGAAAACTCTAGTCTGCACGCTCCAACCGGCGAGCGTGTGGACGGTCATCCGCCCTTCGAGTCGATAAAGCCAACCGCCCGATGGAAGACCTCGTCCGGGCCGAGGTCGGTGGTATCGATCACCAGCGCGTCATCGGCCGGCTTCAGCGGAGCGACCTCGCGACTACCGTCTCGCGCGTCACGTTCCGCCATTTCCTCAAGAACGCGGGATTCTATAGCCTTGTTGCCCTTTTCCCGCAACTGCTTCACGCGCCTGGTGGCGCGGATTTCGAGGCTGGCGGTGACGAAAATCTTGGCCTCGGCGTCCGGAAACACGACCGTCCCGATATCGCGCCCATCGAGCACGGCACCCGGCGGGCTGCGCCCGTAGCGGCGTTGATAGTTAAGAAGTGCCGAACGAACCCCGGGATGGGCCGCGACGATCGACGCCGCCTGACTGACCCGCTCGCTACGCAAATCGGCCCGATCCATGTCGTCGGGCTCGAGCGAAGCAGCGATTTCGGCCGCGACCACGGCATCGTTCGGGTCGAGCCCGGCGCCGAGCAGACGCGCCGCCACCGCCCGGTAAAGCTTGCCCGTGTCGAGGAAGCTGAGCCGGTAATGCGTGGCGAGGCGGCGCGCCAGCGTGCCCTTGCCTGACGCCGCCGGCCCGTCGACCGCGATCACGCGTGCGCGCGCCAAGGCTGGCCTAGGGTGCTTCGATCGGCGCGCCGAGACCGCCCATCAGAGCCGAGAAATCCGGGAAGCTGGTCGCGATCGGGCTGCCGTCGTCGACCGTGATCGGTTGCTCGGCGACCAGGCCGAGCACCAGGAACGCCATGGCGATGCGATGGTCGAGCCGGGTTGGGATCAGCGCCCCGCCCTTCGGCGGTCGTCCCCGGCCCTCAATGACGAGGCCGTCTTTCAGTTCCTCGACGGCTACGCCGCAGGCCGAGAGGCCCTGGGCGATCGCGGACAGGCGATCGCTTTCCTTGACCCTGAGCTCGGCGAGGCCGTTGAGCCGCGTCGTGCCCTCGGCACAGGCCGCGATCACGGCGAGGATCGGGTATTCGTCGATCATGCTGGGCGCGCGCCCTGCCGGCACGTCGACGCCCTTGAGCCGCCCGGCGCGCGCGCACAGATCGGCGACCTGCTCGCCAGCAGCGCTACGCGGGTTTTCGAGCCCGATCTCGGCGCCCATCTCAAGCAGCGTGGTGATCAAGCCGGTGCGCAGCGGATTGACCCCGACATGGGGCAGGCGAATGTCGGAGCCCGGCACCAACAGCGCGGCGGCCAGCGGAAATGCGGCCGAGCTGATATCGCCCGGCACCACGACATGGCGCGCTTCAAGCTCTGGCTGACCGACCAGGGTGATGGTCCGCGCGCCATCGCCAGCGGCCTCGACCTGAATCTTGGCGCCGAAATGACGCAACATGAGTTCGGTATGGTCGCGGCTTGGCTCGGGCTCGATCACGCTGGTGTGGCCAGGCGCGCTCAGGCCGGCAAACAGGATCGCCGATTTGACCTGCGCAGAGGCGACCGGCAGGCGGTAGCGGATCGGCAGCGGGCTTGGCGCACCGACGATCGCGAGCGGCAGACGATGACCCTCGCGGCTGATGAAGCGCGCGCCCATCTCGCGCAGCGGCTCGATCACGCGGCCCATCGGGCGCCGGCGCAGCGACGCATCGCCCGTGATGAAGCTGGTGAAGGCGTGACCGGCGAGCACGCCCATCATGAGCCGTGCGCCGGTGCCGGCATTGCCGAAATCGAGCACGTCGGCGGGCTCGGCAAGACCGCCAATGCCGACGCCATTGATGCGCCACGTGCCCGAGCCAAGGCGCGTAACCCCGACGCCCAAGGCTTCGAGCGCGCGGCCGGTATTGAGCACGTCCTCACCCTCGAGCAAGCCTTCGATCTCGGTTTGGCCGACCGCGAGCCCGCCAATCATGAGCGCGCGATGCGAGATTGATTTGTCGCCCGGAACCCGCGCCCCGCCCTTGAGCGGGCCAGGGCGACGGGCCCGCAAAGGCGCTACCAAGGCTGATCCGTGCGTGGTTTGGGCGTGCGACATGGCGGCGTCTCTATCACAAATCCGAGCGGCCAAGGAACCGTCGCGCGCGTGAAGACCGATTTTGCTTTTGACAGGCCCGGTCCAGTCGTGGCAATTGCCGACCGCCAGCGAGCCGAGGACCGAACCCTTTCGGTCAGGCGCGATTTGAAGGAGACCAGACGCGTGGTCAAGCCCGAATGGGGCGTTAAGCGCACCTGCCAAAGCTGCAGCGCGAAATTCTATGACATGCGGCGCGATCCGGTGGCCTGCCCGAAATGCGGCGCCGTGCAGGATCTCGAAGCGGTCACCAAACCGCGGCGGTCGCGCGCAGCGGCCGCGGTGGTCGAGCCCAAGCCGCCCAAGCCCATACCGAAGCGACCGACGAGCGATGAAGAGGCCTTGGTCGAGGCCGGCGACGAGCTCGAGGTTGAAGTCGAGAAGGGTGGCGAGGACGAGGACGAAGAGGTCATCGAAGACGCCTCGGAGCTCGGCGAGGACGAAGACGACGTCGCCGAGGTAATCCCCGGGGTCAATGGCGAGGAAGAGCGCTAAGCAAAGCTAAACGGAGCGCGTGCCAGGCTCTTGCACCGCGTGGCACGCAACCCTATCGTCGAGTCTCGCGCGGTCCGCGCGTCCCAAATCTTTCCGGGGCCATAGCTCAGTTGGGAGAGCGCTTGAATGGCATTCAAGAGGTCGTCGGTTCGATTCCGATTGGCTCCACCAATATAATCAGGGGCTTAGCTGGAAACGGCTAAGCCCCTGATGGTTGATGGGCCAACCTCTCTCAGCTGGCCTCGACCACGATGTCGAAGTGGCCGGCACGCGCGCCCGGCTCAGTTCCGGGGGCCGGCTGGAAATCGACCAGGAGCCTGCGTTGCTCGTCGGGAGCGAGACGCGAGAACAGGCCGTCGCGCGCATTGCTAGGCGCGCCAACCACATAAAGCTGCGTGACCAGGCGGTGAATTCCCACGGCGCTCACCATGACGTGGATGTGCGGCGTCCGCCCCGCATAGGGCACTGGCTGGATGGTTCGAAAGCGATAGCTGCCTTCGGCATCGGTGAGCGCTGCGCCGTAACCTTGGAATCCGGGATCGGGCAAGCCTTCTTGTTCGTCATCAATATGGTGATAGCGGCCACCGAAATCGCATTGCCAAATTTCGATGAGCGCCCCGGCCCGCGGCGCACCATCGGTACCAAGCACCCGGCCCGAGACAAGCGCGATTTGCCCCAAGGCGTGAGGCTTTCCTGCAACCGACACGAGGTCAGCGTCAAGCTCGGGCGGCTTGGACGCCGGATAAAATGGCCCGGCCGGCTGCGCCGGTGTCGGCTCAAGCACTTGGGCGGCGCTCGCGCGTCGGCCAAATCGCCCGAGCGCTAGGCTGGCGCCGCCGGCCAAAACGGCGCTGAAAAGATGACGCCGCGTCAAAGAGCGTGCGTGCACTCGCGGCCCCTTTTTATGCGGTGTCGCACTTCAGACTTAGCGCGACGGATTCGCCAATCCAATAGACACTCCCGCTGGATCGGCACAAGGTTTCTGGATATTGTATACAAAATGCAGTGCGGGTGGGGCGCGCGGCGTGGGCCGCTATGACGGGGGCTCGCAAAGGCAGGGGATAGAGTGACACTCAGCGAAATCGACGTCGAGGTTGCGGGCCATCGCGCGCACGCTTGGGAAGGCGGCGCGGGTTTTCCGATCCTCATGCTGCATGGCTCGGGGCCGGGTGCCGGCACGATCGGCAATTGGCGCCTCGTGCTCGAGCCCTTGGCATCGCGCTATCGGGTGCTGGCGAGCGATTTGATCGGCTTCGGCCAATCGGCGCGCAAAAAGACCGAGCCCTATTTCGATCCCGCGCTATGGCTGGCCCAAGCCGAGGGCCTGCTGCAACGGCTCCCCTCCGGCCCGGTCGGCATTATTGGGCATTCGGTCTCCGGCGCGCTTGCGTTGAAGCTCGCCGCGCGGAACCCGGAGCGTGTCGTCAAGGTTTTGACCACGGGCTCGATGGGCCATCGCTTCAAGGCCAATCGCTATACCGAGGAATGTTGGAACTTCCCCGAGACCAAAGACGCGCTGCGCTCGGCGGTCGGCAATCTGGTTTACGATGCCGCGGTGATCACCGAGGAATTCCTCGACAATCGCATGAAGATTCTGCACGGCGGCGATTACGCGCCCTATTTCAGATCGATGTTCGCCGGCGACAAACAGCGCTATATCGATGCGGCGGCGCTTGGCGATGACGAGTTGAAACGCATTCGCGCCGATGTTTTGATGCTGCACGGGCGGGACGACAAGCCGTTCCCCTGTGCCGACAACACGCTGGTGCTCGCGCCCAAGATCGCGCGCGCGGATGCCATGGTGATCGCGCGCTGCGGCCATTCGCCGGCGCTCGAACATCCGCAGAAATTAGTCGCTGCCGCCCACATGCTGTTCGGCTGATACGATCAACAAAACTCAGGGAGACTGAAGGTGTCGCAATTGAAGATGCAACGGGTCTTGACCGATAAAGTGGCCGAGCCGCCGCCCGGCTTCTGGTCGAATTGCAAGCGGATCGGCGACTGGTTCTGGGTTTCGGGCTTTGTCGCGCTCGACAAGGACGGCGACATCGTCGGCCCGAACGACCCCGGCGCTCAGGCGCGTTATATTTTCTCAAACATCAAGCACTATGTCGAGGCCGCCGGCGGCAAGATGTCGGACGTGGTCAAGCTCAACATCTATTTGACCGACATGCGCCATCGCCCCGCGGTCTTGGAAGCGCGGCGGCAATTCTTCAGCGGCGACTTTCCGTGTTCGACTCTGGTTGGCGTCACCTCGCTGTTCGATGTTCGCGCGTTCGTCGAGATCGATTGTTCCGGCCATATCGGCTCCAGCTCCTGAGCGGAGCGACCATTGATGCCCAAGGAGGCTCGTCATGCGTAAGCACATCCGTTGCGGCAGGCTTTTCACCGGACTCTCGGACAAAGCCGAGAGGGATCAGACCATCGTCATCAATGACGAGCGGATCGACTATGTCGGCCCAACCGCAGGCGCGCCGAAAGCGGCGCCGGGCGAACAGGTGGTCGATCATTCCAAGCACTTCGTGTTGCCCGGGCTGATCGACGTTCACGTCCATCTCGCTTATGGCAATTGCAAAACGGAAGAGGACATCGACCTCTACGCGCCGGTCGAATTTCGCGCGCTGCGCGGGCTCGAAGCAGCGCAGCGCGTGTTGAAGGCGGGCTTCACCTCGATCTGCGACCCGGCGACCAGCGGCCTGGTCTCGCCCTCGATTCGCGATGCGATCGAGGCCAATTTGTTCGTCGGCCCGCGCGTCTCGGCCTCCGGCCCGCAAATCACCAACCGCCAGGGCCTGACCGACTGGTACCCGACCTGGATCGGCGTGCCCTCGACCGCGATCGGTGTGCTCTGCAAGGACGCCGCCGAAGGCGTCGCCGAAATCCGGAAAGAGGTGAAGGACGGCGTCGACTTCATCAAGATCGCCATGGACGGCGATTCGATGAACCCGACAAGCAGCACGCTGACCGCCGGCTACAACCAGGAAGAAATCACCGCCATGGTGCGCGAGGCGCATCGCCTCGGCAAGAAGGTGGTGGTCCATGCGCGCGGCGATGAGGCAACGCTTTATTCGGCCCGCGCCGGCGTCGACGTGATCCTGCACGCCTCGTACATGACCGAGAAGACGCTTGAAGAAGTGGCGAAGAGCGGCGCGATGCTCTGCCCGTCCTATCTGCTCCTGGTCAACAATATCGATTTCACCCGGCCCGGCGATGGCGCCTATCCGGCCTTCCCCGACGCCCATAAGCGCGAGCTCGAGGCCGGCGCGAAAATCCACACGCTCGGCCGCAAGGCCGGCGTGAAATATCTGGTCGGCACGGATTCGGGCTTCGCCATCACGCCCTATGGCGAGTGGCATGCGCGCGAGCTTGAAACCTTCGTCAAATATTTCGGCTTCTCGGCCGCCGAGGCGATCAAATGCGCGACCGTCAACAATGGCATGTTCGTGCGCCATGCCGGCCATGTCGGCTCGCTCGAAAAAGGTCGCTTCGCCGATATCCTCGTGTTCGATGGCGACCCCTTGGCCGATATCGCGCAATTGCAGGATCGCTCGCGCGTTCGCGAGATCTTCCTCGGCGGCGACGCGGTGACGCACGAGGTCAATCCGAAGGCGCATCGTTTGCGCTCGGAGTTCTCCTACCAAATGTGGAACGACGTCTATAGCCAGGCGCGTATCGCGGAACTGAAGCGCGAGCACACGCGCCACGCGGCCGAATAAGGGAAAGGACTGAACCATCATGGGAGAGCGGTGGGTCTTATCGGCAGATAGCCACGTCATCGAACCGAGCGATTTGTGGCAGAAGACGATTGGCAAGAAATGGGGCGACAAGGTGCCCCATCTGGTCAATCAACATAAGGGCGTGAAGGCGAAGTTCTTCTTCACCGGGCACGAATATGTCCGAATCGATGAGATCGTCGAAGGCGATCCCGAGCTACAGGCAAAGCTTGTGGCGTCGGGCACGAAACCGAGCGTGCGCGTGCAGTGCATGGACGAAGACGGCGTTTGGGGCGAGATCGTCAACGCGACCTGGACCCTCTATTCGCTGCGCATTCCGAACGACGATCTGGTGCGCGACGTCTGCCGCGCCTTCAACAACTGGCTGGCCGACTATTGCAAGGTTGCGCCGAAGCGGCTCTACGGCACCGCGATGGTGCACATGGAAGACGTCAACTGGGCCTGCAAGGAGCTCGAACGCGCCGCCAAACTCGGCCTCAAGAGCGTGCTGATCAATTGCGACACGCGGCCGAAGTGGAAGCCCTATCAGGACAAGTCCTACGACAAGTTCTGGGCCCGCGCGCAAGAGCTGAACATGCCGGTGACGCTGCACATCATCACCGGCAACGTCGTCGACCTGTTCACGCTCCATGGCGATCGGCGCATCAACATACCGCGCTATACGCTCGAACTGTTCAATGAAGCAGGCTGGACGCTTGGCAATGAATTCATCTTCGGCGGCATTCTTGACCGCTTCCCAAAGCTGAAAGTTATTCTGTCCGAATACGAAGTCTCGTGGCTGCCGCATTGGCTGTTCCGCATGCGCCAGCTCCAGAAGAATTTCATGCCGGCGATGCGCATGCCCGAAATCAAGCGGCCGATCGACGACTACATGACCCAAGTGCATCACGGCCTGATCGACGATCCCTTGCTCGATGAGGCGCTCAAGCATGTTGACTCGAAGACGGTGATGTGGGGCTCGGACTTCCCGCACGCGCGCTGCACCTATCCGAATACGCACAAGGTGATCGATAAGCTTTATGGCCACCTCGACCGGAAGACGCGCGACGACATCACGATTTACAACTGCGCGCGCTTCTATGGCTTCGACTTGCCTGCGAGCCTGAGACGGCAGGCGGCGGAGTAGAACTGATACGCCCCGCACGAGAACCCTTCCTCCCCGGACAGGGAGGAAGGCGCAAACGCATGCGCTTGCGGGGTTGGTGGGGCGAATGCTGATCGGGCAAGGCCCGGTCGATCGCGTGCGGTTTGAAAGAGCGACCCCAACCTATTGCGCGTGACCGGACAACGACCCGCCTCTAAATTGCTCCGATGATTCGTGACGCACCCCTCGCCGCGGTGCGCCCCTGGCGCGGGGCGATCTTCGCGCTGGCTTCGTCGGCTTGTTTTGGCGGCGCCGCGCCGGCCTCCAAATTATTGCTCGCCAAGATCGACCCGTTCTTGATGGCGGGGCTGCTTTATGCCGGCGCGGGCATCGGGCTGTCGGCGCTTTGGCTCGCGCGCGAGCTTGGCGCGCCGGGTTTGCCGCGCGGCCCGCGTTTGTCTGGCCGCGCCTGGTGGTGGTTTCTGGGCGCGACAATGTGCGGTGGCGGCCTGGGGCCCGTGCTCCTGATGCTGGGCCTGGCCCGTACCCCGGCCTCGACCGGCTCGCTTCTGCTCAATCTCGAGGCGGTGCTGACCGTGCTGATCGCGGGCGCTTTCTTCCGCGAGCGAATCCTCGGCCTGGTCGGGCTCGGCATTGCCGCCGTCATCGCGGGCGGCGTGATCCTTGCGTGGCAGGGCGAATTCATGCTGGGCGGGCCGCTTGGGCCGCTTGCGGTCGCGGGAGCCTGCTTCGCCTGGGCCCTCGACAACAACATGGTCCGACAGATCGCGCATCATGACCCGGTTCAGATCGCGGCGCTGCGCGGGCTGTGCGCCGGCGCGCTCGTGATCGCGCTCGCCTTTCTGATTGGCGCGAGCGGGGTTGACCCGTGGCTGATGGTAAGCGCCGGCGCGCTTGGCCTGTTCGGCTATGGCTTGCCGCTGGTCTTCTTCGTGATGGCGCTCCGCGATCTCGGCACGGCACGCACCGGCGCCATGTTCGCGACCGCGCCCTTTGTCGGCGCCATCGTCAGCATCCTCGCGCTCGGCGATCCGGTCACGCTGCAACTTGGTATCGCCGGAATCTGCATGGTGCTGGGCGTCTGGCTCATGCTTGCCGGTCAGCGCCGCTCCGAAGCGGCACCGGCCGGTGAGGGCACCGCCTAATGGCGCGATGCCAACGGATGCTACCCATCCTTTGGCTGGATCGGATCACTAATCGCGCAGCGTCAACAACACCTTCTGCCGGTAATTGTCGGCGATTACGGCCAAGACCAGCAGAATGCCGACCACGATCATCTGCTGATAGGAGCCGATGCGCATGAGGTTCATGCCGTTCTGCACCAGAATGATGAAGATCGCGCCGAGTACGACATTGGCGAGCCGACCTGTACCACCGAAGAGACTCACGCCGCCGATCGCGCAGGCCGCGATCGAGTTCAGCGGATAATCACTCCCGATATTCGATTCGCCGCTTTCAAGGCGTGCGGTCAGCATCAGCGCCGAGACCGTCGTAATGGCGGCGCACACGACATAGGCCATGAACAAATAATAGCGCGTGCTGATGCCGGACAGCATCGAGGCCTTCAGATTGCCGCCAAGCGCATAAAAATATCGCCCCATGCGGGTCCAGGCCAACAGCACGTAGGTAATCACCACGAAGCCGATGGTGATCCAGATCGGCACCGGCACGCCGAGCGCCGAGCCATAACCGAAGACGCCTGCGAATTCCTCGGGCATGCCATAGATCGGCGTGCCACCCGTGATGGTGAGCGCGATGCCGAAGACGATCGTCGACATGGCGAGCGTCATGATGAAAGGCGGCACGCGGAAGACCGCGACACCGACGCCGTTGATCGCTCCAACGATCAAGCCCGCGCCAAGCCCGGCCAGGCTGCCGAGGATGATCGAGCCCCACACCGCCTCCTTGCCCGAGGCGTTGAAATGATCGACCATCACCATCGAGCTGATCACCGAAACGATGGCAAAGATGACGCCGACCGAAAGATCGAGCCCGGCGGTCAGCAGCACAACCATTTGCGCCATCGCGACCATGACCAGATAGGTCGCCTGCCGGGCCACCAGCATGAAATTCTGCCCGGTCATGAAGGATTCGGTCGCGAAGGTGAAGATGATGATGGCGAAAACCAGAAACCACGGCAAAACACCGCCGCGCACGAACACCTGCGCAGCCACGCGCTCGATCGAACCCATGAGTTCCACTTGCTTTCGCATGGCGCCGGCCATCTCCCCGTCTCCCCAGCTAAACCGTTTGTTTTTCGAAGAAGTGGCCGAGAACGGCCTGCTCGCTGATCTCTGCCTTGGGCAGCTCGGCACGCAATTCGCCCCGATACATGACGTAGGCGCGATTGGTCAGATGGAGGATCTCCGGCAAATCGGAAGAGATCAACAGAATGCCGGCGCCGGCCTCACAAAGCGTCTTGATGAAGTTATAGATATGAACACGGGCACCGACATCGACGCCGACCGTCGGCTCATCGAAAATGAACAGCTTTACGTCGCGCGCGAGTGATTTGCCGACCAGCACTTTTTGCTGATTGCCGCCTGAGAAATGCTCGAGCGCGCGCTCGACATTGGGCGGGTCGAGATCGAGCCGGCGCACCAAGTCCTTCACCACCGTACGCTCATTGGCGCGACGCAAGAAAAAGCCGTTCGAGAACGTGCGCAGCCAAAGCGACGAAAGCGCGATGTTCTCGCGCACGTTCTGCATCATCACCAGACCTTCTTGGCGACGATCCGACGGCAAATAGTAAAGCCCGCGATCGAGCATGCGGCGCGGGCCCAGCTTGTTGGTCTTGCGCACCTCATAGACCACCTGGCCATTGAAAGAGATGCGCCCCGCGCTGATTTTTTCCAAGCCAAAACAGGCGCGACCGATCTGTGATTTGCCTGAACCAACCAGGCCGGCGAGACCCACGATCTCGCCCGCGCGGACATTGATCGAGACGTCGCGCACGCCGCCATCGGCGGTCGACAAATTCTCGATCTGAAGCAGATTGTCCTTCGGCGCGAAGTGCACCGCGGGGAAGACTTGATCGATGACCCGGCCGGTCATGAGCTCAACCAGCCTTTGATCGCTGGCTTCCTCGACCCCGATGGTCGCGACGAACTTGCCGTCGCGCAGCACCGTGATGCGATCGCCGATGCGCTTGATTTCGTTCATCCGATGCGTGATGTAGATGATCCCGATGCCTTCTTTCTTGATCTGCTCGATCAGCGCGAACAGGCGATCGGTTTCGCGCTCGGTCAAGGAGGCCGTGGGTTCATCGAAAATCATGACGGATGGTTTGGTGCGAAACGCCTTGGCGATTTCGACCATTTGTTGCTGCGCGCGCGACAGATACATCACCAGGTCGCGCGGCTTGAGGTCGAAGCCGAGGCGATCGAGTACTTCGCGCGCCTGCCGGCGCAGGCCCACTTTGTCGAGCAGCGGGCCCTTGTGGACCTCGGAGCCGAGGAACAGATTGTCCTCGATGGAGAGTTGCGGCACCAGGGAGAACTCCTGGAATACCGCGCTAATGCCGAGCGCGCGCGCGTGGTGAACCGAGGAAATGCTGATCGGCTCGTCCTTGAAGAAGATTCGCCCGCCTGACGGCCGATGAACCCCAGCGATGATCTGAATCATCGTCGACTTGCCGGCCCCATTCTCGCCGAACAGGACGTGGACCTCGCCCGGTCGCACGTCGAAATTCACCTGATCGAGCGCGAGCGTGCCCGGGAACTGCTTGGAGATCGCCTCCAAGCGCAAAAGAACAGGAGCACCAGAACCTTTCGGTTCCGGGCTCCCAACATCATCGCTGACCATGGCCATGAATCGGACTCAAACGCCGATGGTCTTCGTGCTCAGTCGACCGTGAACACCGGCGTCCAACCTTCGGGCGCCAGGGTCGTCGCGGTATTGAAGTCCTTGATATTTTCCGGCGTGACATTGGTCGGCACCGGCTGCACGTGCTCGGTGGTGAGGCCGGTCTTGTTGTATTCGGGTCGTCCGCCGGTAGCAAAGGGCTTCTTCTCCAGGATACGCACGGCCTGATCGATGCTAATCCGAGCTTGGATAATCATCTGGTCAGACGGGGCCATGGCCACGCGGCCCTGACCGACGAACATATGCATGCCTGGCGTGTAGTAA
Source organism: Rhizobium sp. Q54 (assembly GCA_945892755.1). Lineage (GTDB taxonomy): Bacteria > Pseudomonadota > Alphaproteobacteria > UBA828 > UBA828 > SHWC01. The sequence continues at coordinate 95,443 of CAMDDO010000001.1, forward strand.
TAAGCCACCAGCTTGACCTGCTTCTCGATGCCACGCTCGCGCACCGCCGAAACTGCGGCTTCGATCGCCGGGGCCACGCCGACGATATAGTCGAGATCCGTCTTGCCGCCCGAGGACTGCGCCTGGATGACGTCCTCGACTAGCGGCAGCTGAGTGTCCTTGTTTGTATTGCCCCATTTGGTGGAGATGAGTTCAGCGTCGCTGCCTTTCACGCCGGCGTTACAACCTTTGTCTCCTGCGACCGACCAACTGGCGCCGGGCGGGCCCGGGTACCAAGCGAGCTTCTTTTTGCCGCTACCGGCCGGATGTTGATCGGCAATCCACTTACAGGCGATGAAGCCCATGGTGTAGTAGCTCTCGAGCGATTTCGCATCGACCTTGGTGTCAATGCCGTTGATCAGGTCGATCGCAGGGAGGCCCTTACCGCGAATCTCCTCGATTTGCTTGGTGTTGCCATCGCCCGAAATCGCAGCAAAGATCAGCGCTTCTGCACCGTTGGCCACGCAATCTTCGATCTGGGCGATCTGCTTTTCGAGTTTGTCGTACCCGCCGGCCTCGACCAGCGTGATCTTCTGGCCGAGCCGCTTGCCTTCTTCGATGATGCCGTAGGCCGCCCCCACCCAATATGAATCCGCGAGGTGCGGGAACGACACGCAGATGTGGTGCTTCTTGGCGACATCGCCCGACATCAGCGGCACATAATCGACCACTTCTAGTTTGGCCGCGTCATTGGCCGGATCGGCCCAGCACTTGGGATCGCCGTCCGTGCAGGCCGGATTGTAGATTTGGACTTTGGCCGGCCACCATTGGGCCGCGTCTTCCGCCTTGGCTGCCGGTGCTTGCGTCAGTGCGCCGACGACCATCGCCGCGCCGAGCGCCAATCCGGCGCCGATTGATAAGATCTTCATGTTGCTATTGCCCTCCCATTCATTGGCATTTGAGCGTCCGCCTCGCTCAGTCAGATGCGAAAGTCAGCATCGTTAGCGTGGCCCGTCAGATACCCGTTGTCAACGATGCTCAGGTCTTTGCAAGGAAAAGCAAAACTAGCCAATCATGCGTACATGCCGAACGCTCCGGGCGCTGCGTTTGCGTAGCACTTGCCCGGTCTGCGATTGGCCCTGAATCTGTCGGCTAGTCCCGCGTGAACCCGTGACGGCGTGCGCCAGAGGCGCCGTTTTCGCGATTGTGTCACTTCGGTTTGCATTGTCTTTTCGTTGAGGGCGTGCGCTCGGCAACGGCGACGCAACAACGCCTAAAATTGAGTCGCGCGCGGCGCTCGGAAAATAATCGCTCAAGATCTCATAGAATTGGTCCGACCAAATCGAATGCTCGCTCCAGGAATCCGGCTTGTTCTTATTGAAAGCGAGCGCCCCCACGCCTACGCTGAATCTGTCGTCGACAAAAGTTTGACGACGCCCTGAGGGGCAAGCGGTCGCGCAATAAATCGGGAGGGACGCATGGCGACCAAGACAGGCGTGCAGCTCAATCTTGGCTATACGGCAACCGACGATTTCATCACCCGCACCTGGATCCTGCCGCTTCTGGCCGACAAGGCGAAGCGCGCGAAATTGATCGAGGAGCATCGCAACAATCCGGTCGGCAAGCCGGGCAAGGCCGGCAAGGCGGCGGTACAGCACAGCGACGATCTCGCGCGCGTCATCGACAAATTTCGGCGCGCGCCGCAAGCCGGCAAATATGTTCGCATCGCGGTGGTGCCGCACAAGGAATACGCCATCGGCGTGCTTTCGGGCGTCCGCGGCAAGCCGGTCAAGGTGCTCGAGAACAAGACCTACAAGAGCGAAGACGAGTGCGAACACGCGATCTTCGTGCGGCGCGTCGAAGACTTCTTGGCCGCCTATCGCGTGAAAAAATAACTGGCACCCGACGCAACCGGCTTTGGCGCGGCGGCGCTGGCACAGCGCGGCGCGCGCCTGACGACATCAGGGAGGGACAAGCATGCTTCGGATCGTGGGCTATTCGGATTGTTATTCGCTCCACCCCGGCGACACCATCAAGTTCTATGTCAATTCGGAGAAGGGTGAGTCGTATCAAGCTGACATCGTGCGCCTGATTCACGGCGACACCAACCCGGAGGGACCGGGCTTCAAGGAAGAAGTCAAAAAGACCCCGGTCAGCGCCAAATACAAGGGCCGCAACCAGAAGATCCATGGCGGCTCCTATGTGATCGTGCCGAACGATCCGCGCTTCAATCTTCAGAGCTTCACGCTGCAGGCGATGATTTTCCCGACCACGCCCGAAAAAGGCATGCAGGGCATCCTGACCAAATGGGACCATGGCAAGAAGGCGGGCTATGGCCTGATCATTGACGACAAGGGCTGCCTCGCGGTCGGCATCGCGAACGACAAGGGCAAGATGACCATGCTCTCGAGCGGCAAGAAGCTCCTGCGCAAGGTCTGGTACCTCGCCGCCGCGAGCTATGACGCGGAATCGGGCAAGCTCAAGCTTTATCAAATTCCGATCCCGACCTCGGCCAATGGCGGGCTTGGCATGTCGCTCGTGCATCCCTTGAGCGAAACCTCGCGCATCGTTTCGCAGGACGCCAAGCTCGGCGCACCCGCCGCCAATGACGCGCCGTTTCTGATGGGCGCCTGGGCGGAAAAGCCGCGCTCCGGCCGACGCATTTTCGGGGCGCATTACAAGGAAGCAACCAGCCCGGTCGAGCTCCCGGTTCAAGGCGGCTGTTATAACGGCAAGATCGACCGGCCGCGGCTCGCCCGCCGCGCCCTCAGTCACGCCGAGATCGATGCGCTCGCGCGCGGCTACAGATATTGCCCGAGCGAATTGCGCAATGAGGTGATCGCGGCGTGGGATTTCCACGCCAATATCAGCAACAACATCGCCTCGACCTACATCATCGACACCTCGACCAGTTTGTTGAACGGCCACGCGGTCAATCTGCCGGCGCGCGGCATGACCGGCTATAACTGGACCGCGGATGAGATCGTCTATCATCACAAGCCCGAGGAATATGGCGCGATCCATTTCCACGATGACGACATCGACGATGCGCGTTGGGAAGTCGATTTCGAATTCACCGTGCCGGCTGGTTGGAAAAGCGGCGTCTATGCGGCGCGGCTCCGCATCAATGGGGAGTCGACGCCCGAGACCGAGGACTATGTGCCGTTCTTCCTCCGTCCGCCCAAGGGCACGACCACGGCCGACATCTGCTTCATCGTGCCGCTGCAAAGCTACCTCGCCTATTCGAACGACAATCTCGGCGCGAACTCGGTCGCGGCCCAGTTGCTCGGTGGCAAAGTGCCAATCTTGCAGGCGTCCGACCTGTTCCTCAACGAACACCGCGAATATGGCCTTTCGACATATTCATGCCACTCGGATGGCTCGGGCGTGTGCTATTCCTCGCGCCTGCGGCCCATTCTCAACATGCGGCCCAAATATCGCCACTGGCTGTCGCCTTCGCTCTGGCAGCTCAATGGCGATCTGCACTTGACCGACTGGCTCGAGGAGATGGGCTTCAATTTCGACGTCCACACCGATGAGGATTTGCAACGCGAGGGCGTCGACCTGCTGAAAAAATACCGCGGGGTGCTGACCGGCACGCACCCGGAATATGCCTCCGAGAAAATGCTCGACGCCTATGAGGCCTATCAGCAGCATGGCGGGCGTTGGCTCTATCTCGGCGCCGACGGCTTCTATTGGGTGACCGAATTCCACCCCGACAATTACAACATCGTCGAAGTGCGCAAGGGTGAGGCCGGCACGCGGGCCTGGACCGCCAATCCGGGCGAATACAACAACGCCTTCGATGGCAAATATGGCGGCATGTGGCGCGCGCGCGGACGTATCCCGACCAAGGTGTGCGGCCTCACCTTCACCGGCTATGGCTTCGACGTGTCGACTTATTATCGCCGCATGCCGGATAGCGAACGGCCCGAATGCGCCTGGATGTTCAACGGCATCGGCAAGGACGAGATCATCGGCGATTTCGGCCTGGTTGGCGGCGGCGCGGCAGGGCTCGAGATCGATCGCTATGACCTCGAATTCGGCACGCCGCACAATGCCTATCTGCTCGGACGCTCGGAAGGTCATACCGATCTGATGATGCAGGTAAACGAAGAAATTCATTTCACCTGTCGTGGCTATTATGGCGGCGGCGATGAGAACCCGATGATCCGTGCCGACATGATCTACTACAAGACGCCGAATGACGGCGGCGTATTCGCGCCCGGCTCGCTTGCCTGGTGCGGCTCGCTCTCGCACAACAATTACAAGAACAACGTCTCCAAACTGATGGAGAACGTGATCAAGGGTTTCCTGAAGCCGGGCCCCTTGCCCTGAGCCTTTGGGCTCGCGATGATAGCGGGGCGGCTCGCAAGGGCCGCCCCGTTTGATTTCGAGATGCGGGAGAGAGAGGCCATGCCAACCGATCCTGATCGCTGGCTCAAGCCAGGCTACACGCCCTCCGCCAAAGTGCGGCCGACCGATCTCGACCGGCGGAGTCCGCGTTTGCCCGAGCTTCTCAAGGGGCTCGACCGAGATAAGCTCGCCGAGTTCGCCCAGGTGCTGTTTCAGTTGAACGGTTTTCGGCGCGGACCCGTGAAGGGCTATTACGTCGTGGTCGAGACCAAGCCCGGCGTGGAATGGAAAGTCGGCCAGCTTTGCGCCGATCCTGACGCACCGCTCCATATCGTCGATGAGCGCAGCTTCGATAACAGCGATGAACCGCTGAAACTCGCCGAAGCGCTGCGCGCGGCCGACCCGCCGCGCTATGGCTGAACGTCACGTCGAGATCGCCGGCGCAGGTTTCTCCGGCCTCACGATCGCGACCGCGCTCGCGCAACGTGGCTGGTCGGTGCGCGTGCATGAGCGCGCGCCCGAAGTGCGCGCCTTCGGCGCCGGCATTTGGTTGTGGGACAATGGCATCCGCGTGCTGAACGCGATCGGCGCGGCCGATGAGGCGCTCGACGGTTGCACCGAAGCCAAGGTCTGGGAAAGCTGGGACCGCACAGGCGACCTGATCGATCGCGTGCAATTCGGCATCGGCGGCGGCTCACGGGTTTTTTGCGTCGTGCGCCAGCAATTACTGATGGCGATCCTGCACGCGGCGGAGCGCGCCGGTGTCGAGGTGTGCACCAATTCGGAAGCGGTTGGCGCGACGGCGGACGGCGCGCTCAAGCTCGCGAGCGGCGAAACGCTCAAGGCCGACCTCGTGATCGGCGCCGATGGTATCCGCTCGAAGGTGCGCGATTCGCTTGGCCTCTTGAAGCGCCGCCATGTTCATATCGACGGTGCGATTCGCGTGTTGATCCCGCGCACCGCCGAGGAATACGAAACCGAGGAAGGCCGCAAAATCCGCGAATGGTGGTATGGCTCGCGCCGCCTGCTCTATACACCCTGCAGCAAGGACGTGGTCTATCTCTGCTTCACCATGATGGCGCGTGACAAGGAGGCGGCCGAGATTCCCTTGCGCAAGGAAGTCTGGGCCCGGAGCTTTCCCCAACTGAAGCACATGATCGATCGGGTCGGCACCGACGGCCGTTATGATCGCTTCGAGACCTCGAGACTGCATCGCTGGTCGAAGGGCCGGGTCGCGATCATGGGTGATGCCGCGCATTCCATGTCGCCGGGCCTCGGCCAAGGCGGCGGCTCATCGCTCGTTAGCGCGCTTACCTTGCCGGCGCTGATTGACGAGATGGGCGCGATCGAGCCCGCGCTTGAGGCCTGGGAAACAGCGCTTCGCCCCTTGGCCGAACACACCCAGCGCTGGTCGAAGATCACCTGGCCCTTGATTCCCTGGCCGGCCTGGGTTGCGCGGCGCTATTACGCCTTCCCGCTGGCGAAAGGCTGGATCGCCAAGCAGCGCATGCGCCCATCGCTCCACGTCGCGAAGGGAACGGAGGGTCACAGGCTCTGGGTGCCAACAAGAGCGGGCGTGTAAGCTCGCTTACTTCGTCATGCCCGGGCGTAGACCCGGGCATTCAGTTCTCTTCAAGAAAACCCTGGATTGCCGGGTCAAGCCCGGCAATGACGTGAAAAGAGAGTTCGGAGCATCAACCATTCACGCCTTGCGGTGAGTCTTGGCGAGCGCGATCAGCGGGTGCGTCGGTGACATCTGGAATTTGATCAGCAGCTCGCGCGCCAGCATGTCGCGGTCTTGCTGGTTGTCGGGCAGCTTCAAGTTCGCCGGCACCTGAACCCAGCCATTGATGTTGCGGTCGAACACCGCCGGCCGCCCCTCCTCATAGCCCATGTGCACGTCTTCGAGCCAATTGAGGTCAGGCCAGCCCATGATCTCGATGTATTTTTTCAGGAACGGCGTGATGCGCGCATAGTCCGGCACGAGGTTCACGTCATAGCGATAGCCGATGTGCTGGCCGATCTCCTTCTCGCGCGCGGTGTCGAGGCCCTTCGACTTCAGGAAATAGTCGACATCGGTCTTTTTCGCGCCTTTGGTTTTAGCCGCGGGCTTCTTCGCGGGCTTGGCCTTGAGCTTGATGACTTTCGCCATGGTCGGCTCCTAATAGCGCGTCATGTCGGGGCGGCCGACCGTGTGCTGCGTGCCGGCGAGCGGCACCTGCGCCATGGCCGAGGCCTCCATGGTGAGGGCCGCCAGATCTTCCGGCTCGAGTGAATGGACGTTGGTCTTGCCGCAGGCGCGCGCCATCATCTGGCACTCGAGCGTGAGCGTATGCAGGAAGTTGAACACCCGCACCGCCGCTTCATCGGGGTCGAGGCGTTTTCTCAGAAGCGGATCTTGCGTGGTCACGCCAACCGGGCAGCGACCCGTGTGGCAGTGATAGCAATGGCCGGCCGGCACGCCGACCTCGGCCTCGTAATCGGCCTCGGGAATATCCTTGTTGCAATTGAGCGCGATCAGCGCGGCATGACCGATCGCGACAGCGTCGGCGCCGAGCGCCAGCGCCTTCGCGACGTCGCCGCCATTCCTGATGCCGCCGGCATAGACCAGCGAGATCGAGCCTGACGCGCCGAGGTCGTCGAGCGCCTTCCGCGCTTGGCGGATTGCCGCGATTCCGGGCACGCCGGTTTCCTCGGTCGCGATGTGTGGCCCGGCCCCGGTGCCGCCCTCCATGCCGTCGATATAGATCGAATCAGGCCCGGTCTTGATCGCCATGCGCACGTCGTCGTAAACCCGCGCGGCGCCGAGCTTCAATTGAATCGGAATTTGGTGATCAGTCGCCTCGCGAATTTCCTGGATCTTGAGCGCGAGATCATCAGGCCCGAGCCAATCGGGATGGCGCGCCGGCGAGCGCTGGTCGATACCGGCCGGCAGCGAGCGCATCTCGGCCACCTGATCGGTCACCTTCTGGCCCATCAAATGGCCGCCGAGCCCGACCTTGCAGCCCTGGCCGATGAAGAACTCGCAGGCATCCGCCAGGCGCAAATGGTTTGGGTTGAAGCCATAGCGCGATTGAATGCACTGATAGAACCATTTCGACGAATAGCGCCGCTCATCCGGGATCATGCCGCCTTCGCCCGAGCAGGTCGCGGTGCCGGCCATGGTGGCGCCACGCGCCAACGCCATTTTTGCTTCATATGAGAGCGCGCCGAAACTCATGCCCGTGATGTAAACCGGAATGTCGAGCACGAGCGGGCGCTTGGCCTTTGGCCCGATCACCGTCGTGGTTTCGCACTTCTCGCGATAACCTTCGATCACGAAGCGGGTCAGCGTGCCGGGCAAGAAGGTCAGATCATCCCATGTCGGGGTCTTCTTGAAGATCGAGAAGCCGCGCATGCGATAGCGGCCGAGCTCAGCCTTGATGTGGATGTCGTCCATCACCTCAGGCGTGAAGATGCGGCTATGCCCGAGCAGAGATTTATTGCGCTCTGGCTTCGCGCTGCGTTTGACGGTTTTTTTCGTCCGCGCCTCGAGCGCGCGTCTTTTGGTTGCCATGGCTAACTCCTTCGCGGGCGAACGCGCCCGAAAGCGGTCTACAACGCGATCTTCTTCTCGGTCGGCTCGAGCGTGTCGTAATTCCAGAGCTGCCGGCCGGCGACGATCTTTTTCAAATTCTCCGCGCCATTCGGGGCCTTTAGGCCATAGGTGCCGAGCTTGCGCTTGAGCCAGGCGATCTCGGTCTCGTTAAGTTCGCCCGGCACCGCATCGACGCCGAGCGAGCCGATCTTGCCGCCGACATAAATCGTGCCGTCATACATCGAATCGCCGAGATTCTTGCCGGTATCGCCGAGGATGATCATGCGGCCGCGCTGCATCATGAAGCCGCAGAACGAGCCCGCCCGGCCGCCGATGATGATGGTGCCGCCCTTCTGGTCGATGCCGACACGCGCGCCGACATCGCCCTTGCAGACGAGATCGCCGCCACGGATCGCGGCGCCAAAGGTCGAGCCGGCGTTCTTTTCTATCAACACCACGCCAGCCATCATGTTTTCGGCGCAAGACCAGCCGACCCGGCCCGTGATGTGCACCATCGGCCCGTCGAGCAGGCCGCAACCGAAATAGCCGAGACTGCCCTCGAAATCGAGCTTGAGCCGGTTCAGCAGCCCAACGCCGATGCCGTGCTTGGCCATGGGGTTCTGCACGACGATATGGCCATAGCCCTCGGCCATCAGCGCGCGAATGCGCGCATTGATCGCTTGCGCGGTCATGGCCGCCGCATCGAACGCGGCGCGGCGCTTCAAATCGACGACCACCGCATCGGCATAGACGAAGTTCTCGCCCTGCGCGGCGGAAAAAAAAGTCTGTTGCGTGCGACCGCGCAGCGATTCTTGATGTTCGGCGCCGGCGAGCGCCTTTACCTCTAGCTTTGCCATACGCGGACCTCGCCGTCATAGGGATCCCAGGTGTCGATTTCCTTCGGGAAGATGCTGCGAATCGCCACTTCCTCGGAGGCGAGCGCGACCATGTCGTCGCTCTCGAACAAAACCATCGGCTTCGCCGCCATGGTGTCCTTCGCCATGCCGAGCTGGTCGGAGGTCGCCACCAAATAGGTGAACACGCCATCGAGCTCGGCGACGGAGGCCGTCATCGCGTCTTTCAACTTGGCGCCCTGGTGCATGCGATCGGCCAAATAAACCGCGATCAATTCCGAATCGCAGTTCGAGACGAAGCGGTGGCCGCGATGCTCAAGCTCGCGACGGAATTTCCAATAATTGGTCAGCTGGCCGTTGTGCACGACCGAGACATCCATGAACGGATAGGCCCAATAGGGATGGGCCGAGCGGATATCGACATCCGATTCGGTCGCCATGCGGGTGTGGCCAATCGCGTGCGTGCCTTTGAACTGGCTGAGCTTGTATTCGCCCGAAACACGTTCGGCATCGCCCAAATCCTTGATCAACTCGAGCGCATGGCCGAGCGAGAGGATTTCAGCGCCTTCGATGTCCTCGATATAGTCGGCGAACTTCTTATAGGCATCGTGCGAATTCATCGTGCCCGGCTTGAAGCGAAGCTGATAGCGGAAGGCGTATTCGGTGGCGGGCTCATGCGCCACGATCTCGCCGCCAAATTGCGCGATGCGCTTGTCGACCTCGGCGCGCCGCTCGACGACCTGGCGGTGGATCTCGAAGCCTTTGCTCATGTCTTCCTGTTCGGCGACCTTGAAGCGCATGACGAAATCGCCGTCGCTTGGCGTGCCATAAAGCGCGAAGCCGGTCGAATCCGGGCCTCGGTGTTTGAGCGCGCGTAGCATCGAGGTCATCTCGAAGCCAACATCGGCGCGCGCGCCGCGATGAATAACGCCTGCTATGCCACACATGGTCTGTAACTCCGCGAAGCGCCCGCCACGATCACGGCAGGCAATCGAGATAGGTGTTGAGATCCCATTCGGTGACGGTTGAGAGGAACTTCTCCCACTCGTCGCGTTTGTAATGCATATAGACCCGAAACATTTCATCCGGCATGGCGCGTTTGATCACCTCATCACGCTCCAGCGCAGCGAGCGAATCGCCAAGCGACATCGGCAACTTCTTGACCTGCTTGCCGGCCTCCATCGCTTGATAGATGTTGCGCTCCTCCGGCTCGCCCGGATCGATTGCGTTATCGATGCCATCGTCGAACGCCATGAGAATCGCGCTCGCCATCAAATAAGGATTCACCATCGAATCGACCGCGCGATACTCGAAGCGCCCGGGCGCCGATATGCGCAATCCGCAGGTGCGGTTCTGATAGCCCCAATCGGCGAAGATCGGCGCCCAGAAGCCGGCATCCCACAAGCGCCGATAGGAATTCGCGGTCGAGCAGCCGATCGCGGTCAAGGCCGGCAAATGCTTGATGATGCCGCCGATCGACATCAGGCCATATTTGCCCGGCTTATTGCTGCCCTTGGTGTCGGGCATGAAGGTATTGTCGCCGCCCTTGGCGTATTGAAAGACGCTCGGCAATCCAGGCAGCGTGCTATGGCCGAGATTGTTGAGTTTGTCCGCGCCGCCTTTCCAGAGCGAAATATTGTGGTGGCAGCCATTGGCCGAAACGCCCATGAAGGGCTTGGTCATGAAGCACGCGATCAAATTGTTCTCGCGCGCGACCTGGGCGCAGATTTGCCGATAGGTGGTGAGCCGGTCGGCGGTCCTGAGCGCGTCGTCGAACATGAAATTGAGCTCGAGCTGGCCCGGCGCGTCTTCATGGTCGCCCTGAATCATGTCGAGACCCATGGCGCGCGAATAATCGATGACCTTCAAGAAGATCGGCCGGAGCGCCTCGAACTGATCGATGTGATAGCAATTCGGCTTGGTCATGCCGCCAGCCATTTGACCATCGGGGCCGCGCTTCAGCCACATCATCTCGGGCTCGCAGCCATGACGCATTTGCAGCCCGTGCTTCTTTTGGAAGGCGTCGTGGTGCAGGCGCAAATTGCCGCGGCAATCCGAGGTCAGATGGCCGCCCGGATTGACCTTTTCCTCGCGATTGCGGAAGCAGGTGCAGAAAACGCGCGCGACCCGTTTGTCCCACGGCAATTGCACGAAGGTGTCAGGGTCGGGCAAGCCGATCAGCTCGGACGCCTCGGGGCCGTAGCCGATATAATTCTTGTGGCGATCGACATAGAGGTTCGCGGTCGAGCCATAGACCAGCTGAAAGCCGCGCTCGGCGATCGCTTCCCAATGGTCCGCCGGTATGCCCTTGCCGACGATGCGGCCGGTGACCGAGACGAACTGATAATAGATGTAGGTGACGCCAAGCTCGTCGATCTTGGCTCGAACCTGTTTGATTTCCTCGGCGCGTCCTGGCCGCGCGACATGGGCCTCAAGATCAGTCATCCCGTCATCCCCCACGATTGATTCTTAGACCGCCGCGTCATGGCGCGACGCTTTGCACGCCGTCGCGCTAGCGGCCTCTGCTCAACTCCATGGGAACGGGCTGTTCGAGACCGGGTGGAGCCGACCCGCCGCGAAACGCGACTGCCGAAACGGCTCCATGAGCCCGCTCTTTTCGCCCAGAATTTCCTCGGCGGCGAGCTTGCCGACCGCCATCATCTTGTAGCCGTGGTTGGAGTCCGCGATGACGTAGCAATTCTCGCGGAACACGTCGAACACCGGGAAGCTGTCGGGCGTGAACGCGCCAATGCCGCCCGAAGGCTCCATGCGATATTTGCCCGACTGGCCTTCATAGCGCTTCTGGCAGAAGGCGAGCGCGGAGCACCACATATCGGCGAATTTCTCGTCGACCACGAATTCGGGCGAGTCGACGCCATAGGGATCGATTGCGACCTGATCGGCCGGCCGCTCGACCTTCCAAGGCGAGGCCCCGCCCTGAATGCCGTTGAAGTTGAAATCGGGCTTATAGTAGATGCCCCAAAGCTTATCCGTGATCAGCCGCCCATCCAGATCGGAATGGAGCGGCGCGTCGGTATCGACGTGCATCACGGGCGGCATGGCGCCATCATTGGTCAGACCATATTGGGGCTCGACGCCAAGAGTGCCCTCTTCCAGGCACCAGAAGGTCCACATCGGTACGTCACGGTGAACCTTTCCGTCGCGGCCCTTCACCTCGATCGCATCGGGCAGGTCGAGCATCTTCCAAATGCGGGGGATCCAAGGCCCGGCGCCGACCACGACATGATCGGTCCGGATCGTTCCGCCGCTGGTCTCGACCGCGGTGATCGCGCCGGAATTGCTGCCGCTCTTGAAGCCGGTCACCTCGACCCCGGTGAGGATGCGAACGCCCGCCGCTTCGGCCTTGTCGGCCAAGCGATAGATCGAGGCGCGGTTATTGGCGTAGCCGCCCTTCTTCTCGTGCAGGACCGAGGTGATGCCCTTGGCCTGCCAATCGCTGAAGATGCCCTTCATGTAGGACGTGCACGCCGCTTCGCCCTCGATGAAGCTCGAGGTATAGCCGATATCCCGCTGTTCCCGGGCGATCTGGGCCACGTTCTCGTGCATGCTCTCGGGGCTGATCTGCATGTAGCCGACCGGGTGATAGCTATAGCCCTTGGCGTCGCTTTCCCATTCCGCGACGCATTCGGCCATCAGCGCACGCATGGCGGGCTGAAAATAGTTGTTGCGGATCACGCCGCAGGCGATGCCGGACGCGCCTGAGGCGATGCCGCCCTTGTCGAGCACGACGATGTCCTGACCGGCGGTCTTGCCCTTGGCCTTGAGCTTGAGTGCGAGGTGATAGGCGGTGCTCAAGCCGTGAATGCCGGCGCCGATCACGACATATTTCGCTTGCGTGGGAAACGCCATCTTCCGACCCGCCATCTGGCTCGTGGCGCCAAGACCGGCGCCTGATGAACGCAATAATAGGGTGAACCGCCCGAAATATGTCAAGCCAATTTGCGCCAATTGGTTCCGTGCGGTGTAATTTTCTGGCATTCTGCGTCGCAATGAATCAGAATGGCTAGTCCAATGTCAGGAAGGCGTCGCCCCATGTCCGTCGCCGCAGAATTCCAAGTCGTGCCGCGCCCGATTTCGGGGCCGCTCGCCATCGCCGCCACGTTGCGCAATCGAATCGTCACCGGCACCTATAGTTATGGCGAAAAAATGCCGACCGAACGCGCGATGGCGATCGCGTTCGGCACGTCGCGCGCGACGCTGCGCGAAGCGCTGCGGCTCTTGGAGCAGGGCGGTCTCATTCAACGAAAAGTGGGGTCGGGCACCTATGTGATCTACCAACCGGCAGGCGAGGCCGGCCAATCGAGCGAGGACGTCGCCGAAATCACCAGCCCCTTGGAGTTGGTCGATGCACGCACCGCGATCGAACCGCACATGGTGCGCTTGGCCGTGCTGAGCGTGACCTCGAAGGACATTGCCGGCCTCGAGGAAGCGGTTGCCGGCATGGCGGCCGCAGGCACCGACGCCGAGCGCTTCACCCACTGGGATCGCATCTTCCATCAGCGCATCGCCGATAGCACCCGTAACCCCCTGATTGCCGCCCTCTACCGCCAGATCAATCACGTGCGCGGCCATACCCAGTGGCGCACCATCAAAAGCGCGGTGCTCACGAGCGAGCGCATGGCCCACTACAACACGCTGCATCGCCAGATTTGCGAGGCGATTCGAGCGCACGATGCCGAGGCCGCGTGCCGCATCGTCGAGACGCACATGGACGAGGCGCGGAACGATCTTCTGCGCGGCGGCTCGCGCTGAGGCGAACAACGCCCGAATCCGGGCGGCCGGGCGCGGCCGCGGCTATCCGTTCACGGCCACGATTTTCGATTTGACGACGGATTCGCGGCGAATAGCGAAGCTCGGTCTTGCCGAGTGCACCCCATTTGCGCTTCCATCCCGACAATCAGCGCGGGGAAACCCGCAATAGCCCAACAGGGAGGGGAGCGCGTGAAGCTCAAAGGTAGAGTCGCCATCGTGACCGGCGGATCGCGCGGCATCGGCGCCGCGATTTGCCGACGCTTCGGCAAAGAGGGCGCCAAGGTCGCCGTGGTCGGCAACACGAACATGGCCAAGGCCAAGGCGGTCGCCGACGAAATCGTCAAGGCCGGTGGCATGGCCAAGGCCTTCAAGGCCGATGTCTCGAAGCCAGCGCAATGCGAAAAGCTTGCCAAGGACGTCGCGAAAGCCTTGGGCGCGGTCGACATTCTGGTCAACAACGCCGGCATCTTTCTGTGGGCCTCGGTCGAGGAAACCACCGAGAAACTATGGGATGACCAGCACGATCTCAATTTGAAGGGCGCCTTCTTCATGACCAAGGCCGTGGTGCCGGGCATGAAGAAGAAACGCCATGGCAAGATCGTCAACGTGACCTCGATCGCCGGCGTCGGCGGCTTCCCTAATTCAGCGGCCTATTGCGCGACCAAGGGCGGCCTCGAAATCATGACCAAGGCGCTTTGCCTCGAGCTCGCCAAATTCGGCATCAATGTGAATTCGGTCGCGCCCGGCAATATCAGGACCGACATGAACGCGCCTTTGCGCAAGGGTGACAAAGGCTATGACAAGCGCCAAGCTTCGCTGACGCCGTCCGGCATCGGTCATCTTGAGCCCGAGGACCTGACCGGCGCCGTGGTCTATTTTGCCTCGGACGACGCGCGGCAGACCCACGGGGCGACGCTCTTGGTTGATGGTGGTTGGGCAGCCTGGTGAACCGATGCGCGGCGCATTGGCGGTACCGCTTGCTGATTAGCCTGTTCGACAATGAGGGAGAGAGAACAATATGAAACCCGCGCCCTTTCGCTATGTGCGCGCCCGCTCGGTGGATGATGCCGTGGCGGCGCTGGCACGCGACCCCGAGGCGAAGCTGCTAGCCGGTGGCCAGAGCCTGATCGCCATGATGAATGTTCGAGCGGTCAAGCCCGAGACATTGGTCGACATCAACGCGCTTTCGGCGCTCGACTATATCAAAGTCAAGGATGGCGGCATCGCGATCGGTGCGATGACGCGCCATGAAACGGTGAAGAGTTCGCCTTTGGTCGCAGAGCATTGCCCGCTCTTGGCCGAGGCCTATCACTGGATCGCGCATCGTGCGGTCAGGAACCGCGGCACCTATGGCGGCAATTTGTGCCACGCCGACCCGGCCTCGGAGAACCCGGCGGTTGCCTTGGTCACCGGCGCGACCATGGTGCTGAAAAGCGCCAAGGGCGAGCGCACCGTGGCGGCCGATGATTTCTTCAAAGGCGTCTACCAAACCGCGGCGAGGCACGACGAACTCCTCATCGAAGTGCGCATCCCCTCACGGCCCAAGGGCCAGGGCTGGGGCTTCATGGAAGTCAGCCCGCGCAAGGGCGATTTCGCGATGACCGCGGTGGTCTGCACGCTCGAGCTGGCCGGCGCCACGGTGAAGACGGCGCGCGTCGCCTATGCCGGCATCGCCGATCGGGCGATGCGGTTCGCGCCCGTCGAAGCGGCGCTTACCGGCAAGCCGGCCAATGAGGCAACCTTTGCGGCCGCCGGCGCGGCGGCGCGCAAGGCGATCAATCCGTCGTCGGATTTCCATGCCGACGAAGCCATGCGGCGCGACCTCGCGGAGACATTGACGCGCCGCGTGCTGGCCGCTGCCAAAGCGCGCTGCACCTGAGGGAGAAAAAAATGAGCAACGAGAAAATCACGATCACGGTGAACGGCAAGCGCTATGACAAAGAGGTCGAGCCACGCCGCCTGCTGAGCGACTTCATTCGCGACGATCTGCGCCTGACCGGCACCCATGTCGGCTGCGAGCATGGCGTGTGCGGCTCGTGCACGGTTCTGATGAACGGCAAATCGGTGCGCTCCTGCCTGACCTTCGCGGTGATGGCCGATGGCGCCGAGATCATGACCATCGAAGGCCTTGGCACCGCCGAGAACATGCACCCGCTGCAAAAAGGCTTTTGGGAGAAGCACGGGCTCCAATGCGGTTTCTGCACGCCCGGCATGCTGATGACCGCGGTCGAGCTGCTGAAAGAGAAACCGCGACCGAGCGTCGATGAGATTCGCGAAGCCTTGTCGGGCAATCTCTGCCGCTGCACCGGTTATCAAACCATCGTCGAATCGATTCAGCGTGGCGCCGAGATCATGCAGGGAGGCAAATAATGGCTCAGAACCGCGGTCATATTCCGAAGAGCCGGCAGCGCGAGAAACCGCGCGAGGGGCTGAAATATATCGGCAAGAGCATGAAGCGGGTGGAAGACCCGCGCATCCTGACCGGGCGCGGCATCTATGCCGACGATATCAATCTGCCCGACATGGCGCATGTCGCGATCGTGCGGAGCTCCCACGCACACGCCCGCATCAAGCGCATCGATACCTCGAAGGCTGAAAAGCTTCCGGGCGTGCTCGCCGTGCTAACCGGCGCGCAAGCCGCAGAGCTGACCGGGCCGCTGCCGACCTGGTCGAGCCCGCCGGTCTTTCAGCGGGTCATCGCGCACGAGAAGGTGCGTCATGTCGGAGAGGCGGTCGCGGCAGTCTGCGCCGAGAGCCGCTATATCGCGGAGGATGCTTGCGATTTGATCGAGGTCGAGTACGAGCCTCTGCCCATCGTGGTCGATCCCGAGGAGGCCCTGAAGTCGCGTGGCGATGCCGTGCTTCACCCCGACCATGGCGACACCAACCTCATCCTCGAAAGCAAATTCGATTTCGGCCCGGTCGCCGAGGATTTCGCGCGTGCCGATCATGTCGTCAAGCGGCGCCTCCGCTGGCCGCGCTCGGGCGGCACGCCGATGGAGACCAATGGCGCGACCGCCGTGTGGGATCCTGGCTCGCAGCGCTTCACCATCCACGCCAATACCTCAATGTATAATTTCGTCGGCTGGATGATCGCGGACACGCTGAAAGTTCCGCATCACAAGCTGAATATCGTGCCGACACTCGCCGGCGGCTCGTTCGGCGCCAAGCTGTTCCTCTATAAGCAGCCAGTGATGGCGGCGATGTTCGCGAAGCTCGTTGGACGGCCGGTGAAATATCTCGAGGACCGGCTCGATGCCTCTCTCAACAACGACGCCCACGCTTCCGACCGCGTCTATTATGTCGAGCTCGCCTGCAAGAAAGACGGCACGCTGCTCTCCTTCAAGCAGCGCATCATCGATGACTATGGCGCCTATTTCCAATACGGCGTCGGCCAGCACGGCAACGCACTCGCCCAAGTGGTCGGGGCCTATGCGATCAATTCGGTCGGCGTCCATGTGCAAGCCGTGCTGACCAACAAGAATCAACAGGGCGCCTATCGCGGCTTCGGCTCCGAGGTGGCGAATTTCGTGATCGAGCGCTTGGTCGACGCGGCGGCGGACGAACTCAAGCTCGACCGCATCGAAATTCGGCGAAAGAATTTCATCAAGAAGGATCAGTTCCCGTTCCTGATCCCGACCGGCAACATGTACGATTCGGGTGATTACGAGAAGGTACTCGATGAGACGCTGAAACTGCTCGACTACAAGGGCTGGAAGAAGAAGGTCGAAGAAATGCGCAAGGCCGGCCGCTATGTCGGCATCGGCATCGCCTCGACCCAGGAACGCAGCGTGTTTTCCTCGACCGAGTTCTGGATGTGGAATCTCGACGGCAAGATCGGCTGGACCTCATCGCCCGATTCGATGTCGCTCAAGATCGATCCGCGCGGGCGCATTTATGGCACGCTTCATTCGCCGTTTTGGGGCAACAGCCCCGAGACGGTGGCGACCCAAGTGATCGCCGAGCAGTTCCAGGTTGATCCCTCGAACATCGAGATCACCTATTCGGATTCCGACAAGGGCCTGCATTCGACCG
The DNA here is from genome assembly GCA_945892755.1 of Rhizobium sp. Q54. GTDB lineage: Bacteria > Pseudomonadota > Alphaproteobacteria > UBA828 > UBA828 > SHWC01. Next base: position 113,017 of record CAMDDO010000001.1, read on the forward strand.
GGCCAGGCGGCAGCCGCTTCACGGTGATGGTGACTGGCGCGATCGTCGGCGCGGCGGCAATCCTGAAGAAGAAGATTTTCAAGATCGCCGCGCACATGATGGAGGCCAATGCGGACGATCTCGAGCTGAGAGACGGCAATGTCGTGGTCAAGGGTGCTCCGGGCAAGAAGGTCTCGCTGCAAGACCTCGCCTTCCACGCCTATTATATGCGCCTCTCAATGCCCGACCCCGAAGATCCGGAGCTAACCAGCGGGCTCGATGCCACGTATGTCTACGATCACCCGGTGACCACATTGCCCGATCCGAAGCGCGAGCACATGGGCATTTTCTATCCGATCATGGGCCATATGTGTCATTCGATGGTGGTCGAGGTCGACCCCGAGACCGGGCAATTCAAGTTCCTCGATTATGCCTGCGTCCATGATTCGGGCGTCATGATCAATCCGATGACGCTCGAAGGCCATATGCGTGGCGGCGTCGTGAACGGCATCGGCAGTGCCGCCAGCGAGCAGTATTTCTACGATAAGAACGGCCAGCCGACCAACAACCTGTTCACCGATTACATTATCCCCTCGATCAGCGAATCGCCGGCCGACATGAAATGTGGCCATGTCGAAACACCCTCGCCCTTCACCGAATATGGCATCAAGGGCGGCGGCGAAGGCGGCCGCATGGGCACGCCGCCCGCGCTTGCGCAAGCAATCGAGGACGCGCTCAGTCCGTTCGGTATCAAGATCACCGAGCTGCCATTGACGCAAAACGTAATCCGCCGTCTGGTGCGCGAGGCCCAAGCCAAGAAGGCAGCGGATTGATGCAGAAGCGGGCCGGCACGAGGCAGAGCGCACGCGCGTGACCGGCCCGCTCTCTTCCATCGCGGCGGTTGAGGCCGGGCTCGCGGCGCATGGCTACGTCGCCGACCGGAGGCTCGCGACCGCGGTCTTTCTGGCGCTTGAAATAGGCAAGCCGCTGTTCCTCGAAGGTGAACCCGGCGTCGGCAAGACCGAGATCGCCAAGGCACTCTCCGCTCTTCTCAAGCGCCCCCTGATTCGCCTGCAATGCTATGAGGGCCTCGACGTTTCGACCGCGGTCTATGAGTGGGATTATGCGCGACAAATGCTCGCGATCCGGCTCATCGAGGCGATGGGCGAGGCCGACGAGGCGCGCGCGGAAGAGCGCATCTTCGCGCGCAAATATTTGCTGAAGCGCCCGCTGTTGGAAGCGGTCGAGCCGAGCGGCGGTCAGCCGGTCGTGCTCTTGATCGACGAGCTTGATCGGGCGGACGAGGAGTTCGAGGCCTTTTTGCTGGAATTCCTCTCGGAATACCAGATCAGCGTGCCCGAGATCGGCACCATCAAGGCCGCGCGGCCACCCGTGGTGATCATCACGTCGAACCGCACGCGCGAGATTCACGACGCGCTGAAGCGCCGTTGCTATTACCAGTGGATCGATTATCCAAGCTTCGAGAAGGAATGCGCGATCGTCAAAGCGCGCGCACCCAAGGCCTCCGCTGCGCTCACCGCCGAGGTCGTTCGCTTCGTCCAGGCGCTGCGCGCCGAAGACGTTTATAAGCGCCCTGGCGTCGCCGAAACGCTCGATTGGATGGCGGCGCTTGGCGCGCTCGACCGCGAGACATTGTCGGAAAGCGTGGTCGATGACACGCTCGGCGTGCTGCTGAAATATCGCGACGATGTCGCGCAGATCGAGGGCGCCGCGGTCAAGCGCTTGCTGCGCCGCCCGCATGGCTGAGGCGCCGGGCCATCTGCTCGACAATTTGATCCGCTTCGCCGAGATATTACGCGGTCTTGGCATCAGGGTGACGGCGCGGCAGATCGCCGAGCTCGGCCACGCCTTGACGCTGATCGACATTGTCGAGCGCGAGGACGTACGCGCGGCGGCCGGGACCATCTTTGTTCGGCGCAAAACTGATATCGCGTTGTTCGAGATGGCGTTCGATCAATTCTTCCGTGATCCCGCGACGCGCTTCAAGAATCAGAGCCTGCCGCAGCGCTTCAGCGTCAATCGCCCGCCGGCCGCCAACGCAACCGAAAGCGCGCTGACGCGGAGCGAGGCGGAATCGCAACAAGCCCAGACGACGAACGACGAGCGGAACGGGCCATCGCAGGGCCTTGGCGTCGCCGAGGCCGAAGGCGCTCAAGGCGGCGATGAGGCGGAGGAAATGACGCTCGCGAGCTATAGCCCCTCGGCGTCGCTCCGCCACAAGGACTTTGCCGAGATGAGCCAGTCCGAGCTCGACGCGGTGAAGCGGTTTTTGCGTGATCGCCATTTCGATTTCGCCGGCCGTATTACGCGCCGCCTCCGGCGCGCTGGGCGCGGGCCGAGGCTCGACATGCGGCGTATGCTGAAAAGCGAAGCGAACACAGCGCTTCAACCGCCGACGCTTCGCTTCCGTGCCAAAAAGCTGAAGCCACGTCCGATCGTCGTGTTGTGCGATGTCTCGGGCTCGATGGAGCCCTATGCGCGCATCTTGCTGGCGTTCGTCTATGCGCTGACGCACGAGGCGCGGCGCGTGGAAGCCTTTGCCTTTTCAACCGAGCTCAGCCGCATCACGCGCGCCTTGAAGGAGCGCGAGATCGACGGTGCGCTGCGCCATGCTGCCGCGACGATCCATGATTTTGCCGGCGGCACGCGCATCGGCGCGGCGCTAAAGAATTTCAATTTCGATTGGGCGCGGCGCGTGCTGGGCGGCGGCTCGATCGTATTGATCATTTCCGATGGCTGGGATCGCGGCGATACCGAGCTTCTGGCGCGCGAAATGGAACGGCTGAATCTGTCGTGCCACGCTTTGGTTTGGCTCAACCCCTTGGCCGGCATGGCGGGCTTCGAGCCGCTCACCAAGGGGCTTTTGGCCGCGCTACCTTTCGTCGATCACTTTCTGCCGATCCACAATCTCGACAGTCTGGAGAAGCTCGCCCGGCTCCTCACCGTGCTCGACTCGCCCCTTCCCCTCCGCCGCGCCGTGCGGCTGAGAGCGGCGTGACGGCATGCCGTCCCTTGGTCGTGGCCGGGCTTGACCCGGCCATCCATCGCGATGCGGGCACGAGCGTCGAAAGACAAGCACCACAAAGGCACAAAGCCACAAAGGAGACGCCTCTTTGTGTCTCTGTGCCTTTGTGGTGAATAAGCCTGGATGCCCCGGTCAAGCCGGGGCATGACGAATATGAGAAAGGCACGCTTAGGCCGCCTTCACCACCTGTTTCCAATAGGTGTCCTTCTTGGTGATCTTGCCGCCTTTCAGCTCCCAAATGTCGACGCCGAGCCAATTGATGCGCGGGCCGGATTTCGGCGTGCCGGTTACCGTCCACTCTGAGCAAACGAGGTTGCCGCTCGCGAAGTGACGGATGACGGCCCAGTTCATATCGGGAATGTCGCGAAAGCGCTGTGTGAGCAACGCGCGAATCTCCGCCTTGCCGTTGAGCTTGCGCCCGTCCGGGTTGGGTCCGAGCGCCAGCAGCCAGACCGAGGCATCGGCGAAATCCGACAAAATGCCCTCGATATCGTGGCGGTTGAACGCGTCGCAGCAGCGCTCGATCACCGCCAGAGCGTTTGCTTCGTCAGTCTTTCCCATCGCCATCACCCCAAGCCTCTTTGATTTGCCATCGGCGCCAATGCCAAACTAGGATGACCGGCAAGCGGTCGTCAACGCGCGGGGGGCTCCCATGGCTGGCACTCTGATCACGGGCGGCACGATCATCGATTGCACCGGCGGGAAGCCGAAGAAGAACACCGCGCTGTTCGTCGAGAACGGGCGTATCGCGAAGCTCGGCACGGCCGAGGCGGTCAAGGCCTTCGCCGCCAAGCGCGGCCCGCATAAGACGATCGACGCGAGCGGCATGACCGTGATGCCCGGCTTGGTCGATGCGCATTGTCATATTTCGTACGGCGACATTCTCTCGGTCGAGGAGCTTGATCTTTATGCCGGCGTCGAGTTTCGCGCCATTCGTGCCGCGCATAACGCCAAGAAGGTCTTGCGCGCCGGCGTCACCGCGATTTGCGATCCGGGCTCGACCTGGAATATTTCAGTCGCGGTCAGGGATGCGATCAATTGCGGCATGATCGAGGGCCCGCGCATGGCGTCCGCGGGCCGCTATATCACTACCTTCAACGCGATCGGCTCGTTCTGGCCGACCTGGATGGAGCACCCGCAATCATCCTTCGCGGTCCTGTGCAATTCGCGGGATGAGATGATCACCGAGGTCAGGCGCGAGGTGAAGGAGGGCGTCGATATCGTCAAGGTGGCGGGCGATGGCGATGCGGTGCAAAGCCACGCGCGCGAATCGGAAGGCAGTCTTTCGCCAGACGATCTCCGCGCGATCGCCGATACGACCCACCGCCTGGGCCGGCGCTGCACCATCCACGCGCGCACCGGCGTGGTCGCCGCGGCGGCGGCCGAGGCCGGCTTCGATTGGTTGATCCATGCCTCCTATCTGAACGATCAGCAGCTCGGCGTGATTTTGCGTAAGCGCACGCCGATCAACCCGACGCTCTCCCTCCTCGCCAACGCGGTCGATTGGGCGCCCGAGCTTGGCGCGCCGGCCGGTTTGATCGAGGCCTATAAGCGCGAGCTCGAGGCGGCCAGTCGCGGCCTCTCCAAGGCTTACAAAGAAGGCGTCATGATCATGGCCGGCACCGATAGCGGCCAAGGTGCCGTGCCTTATGGCGAGTGGCATGCGCGCGAGCTCGAGCATTTGATGAATTATCTGGGCCTAAGCGCGATGGACGCGCTCAAGGCCGGCACCATCCATGCCGCGGTCGCGACCGGGATGCAGAACGAGATCGGCACGCTCGAGGAAGGCAAATATGCCGATATTCTCGTGGTCGACGGCGATCCTCTCGCCGACATCCAAGTGTTGCAGGACAAGGCACGGCTCAAGGTGATCATGAAGGGCGGCGTGGTGATCGATACCGAAACGCCGCTGCCCGAGCGCTCGATCTATGCCTGGGAAAAGCCCATGCTCTATTGGAACGACCCGCGCCTCCCCGGCCAGGACTATGTGCGCCAGCACGCCGCCAACAAGCCGGATTGGATGAAGAAGAAGGCGTCCTCCCGCCGCGCGGCGGAGTAGAGGCTCAGGCCGGCCCGGCAGCCAACGGCCGCGGCAGCGCCAGCGTGGCGAGCAGGCCGACCACGCCGACGATCGCGGCAATCAGAATCGCCAGCTCATAATTCCCGTTCAAATCATGCAGCGCGCCGGCGATATAGGGCGCGGCGAGGCCGGCCACGCCATAGGCCGTGCAGACCCGGCCCAGAATGGCCGGCACCCGCGCCAGGCCGTAATGGCTTGCGATGGTGACCGGATAGCACGACGTACCGGCGCCGAAGCCGACGCCCAGAACCGCCAGCACAAGAAGACTGACGCTCGCGCTCGGTACGGCGTAAAGCAGAAACAAGGGTGCCGCGGTCAGCACCGCCATGCCGATCATCACGCGCCGGCCGCCGAACATTTCGCTCAAATAACCGGCCGAAAGCGCGCCCACGATATAGCCGAGATTGACCAGCATGGCGCCGAGATAGGTTTGGTCCTCGGGCACGCCGTAATCAACCGCGATACCGGCGGCGTGGCTGATCGCGATCAGCCCGCCCATGCCGAGAAACACGAAGTTCAGCCACATCACAATCACGACGCGGGGCCGCTCGGTAAGGAAATTCTCGAATGGTCCCTCGCCTCTCTCCACGTCATGCGGCATCGCCGCGCCGGAGAGCGTGAGCAGCGTGGCGCTGATCAGACCCGTGGCAAGGAGCACGGCGGCGATCACGGTCAGTGCGCCATGTGGCCCGAGCTCAGCCAGAAGCGGCGTCACGATGCCGGGCCAGACCAGACCGCCAATCGCGAAGGACGAGGTTGCGAGCCCGAGCGCGATTGAGCGGCGAATCGGCAGGTCGGTGCTGGCGGCGGCCAGGCAGAGGAAATAGTTGATTCCGACGCCGATGCCGAACAACACGCCATAGCCCGCCATCAGCGCGGCATAGCTTTCGATGAAACCGGCAAGGCCAACGCCGACACCCATCGCGCCACAGACGCCGAGCGCGACAACCGGCAAGCGCGCGAGGCGAAACACACTGTCCGCCACGAACATGCCGATGGTGAAACCGAGGAGGGCCACGGAATAGACCGCACTGACCGCACCCCGGCTCAGCTCCAGGCTTTGCTCAAGCGGCACGATCAGCACGCTCCAGCCATAGAGCGAGCCGGCGCAGAAATTGAGCAGCACCGCGGCAATGAGCGCGAGCAAAGGCAGACGGGGCACGTCAGGCGGGGCGCTAGAGTGGTTTCAGCATCGGTGGAGTCGACCGATCTCTGAGCGTCAATGCAGTCGGTCTCCCCTCTGTCGTCATTGCCGGGTCAAGCCCGGCCATGACGAATGTGGGGGTGGTCCGCCGTTCCGTTCTCAACCAGACAGCCGTCCTCGCCGTCCTCGCTGGCGCGGGAAAGACAAACGATGAGACGTGTCCATTCATGTTGAAACCGTCCAAGACGCCGAGCGGGCGACGCGGCGCGCCATGACTCATTTCGCCGCGTCGCCGGTAAACGCCGTGTCGTGCTTGAAGAAGCGCTCATGGCCCTTGAGCATGTAGTTCCAGTAGAGGATCGGCAGGCCGGTTTTCTTGATCCACCAGCCGAGGCGGGTTTCGCGTGACGGGTTGTTCGGCCAGGTTGGCGTCACCTTGCCGCCATAGATGAACTCGGCCACGATCGCCTTGCCGCGCGCGGTGGTCAGCGGGCAAGAGGCGTAGCCGTCATAGACCGCGGTCAGTTCCTTGCCCTTGATCGCCCGCAACAGATTCCGCACCACGACGGGCGCTTGTTTGCGTACCGCCGCCGCGGTCTTCGAGTTCGGCGTCGAGCAAACGTCGCCGAGCGAAAACACGTTCGAGAGCCGAACATGGCGCATGGTCTTTTGGTCGACCTCGACGAAGCCGGCCGCATTGACCAGCGGGCTCGATTTGACGGCCGCGGGAGGGCTTTGCGGTGGCGAGACATGCAGCATGTCGAACGGCACGGTGAGGCGCTGGCCCTGTTTGTCGCCGCCGGCGATCTCGAAGGTCGCGCTCTTCGCCGCGCCATCGACCGCGACCAGGTTATGCTGATAATTGACCTTGATGCCGTAGCGCTCCGCCACCTTGACCAGTTGCTTCGCGAAGTAGGGCACACCGAAAATCACCGGCGCGTGCACATAGTAATTCAACTCGCAGTCCTTCAAGAGGCGCTTGCGGCGCAGATAGTCGGCCGTCAGGTAGACGATCTTCTGCGGCGCGCCGGGACATTTGAACGGCAGCGGCGGCTGGGTGAATACCGCTTTCGAGCCTTTCTTCAAATCATCCATGCAGCGCCGCGTGTAGGGCACGTGGGTCGGCGAGTAATTGCTGCACACGCCATTCTGGCCGAGCGAGGCCGAAAGCCCTTGCACCTTGTCCCAATCGAGTGTCAGGCCGGTGCAAACAATCAGCCAATCGTAATTGACGAACTCGCCATTCGAGAGTCGGACGGAGTTTTGCTCAGGCTTGAATTCCTCGACAGCGGCACGAATCAACGCGACGTGCGGCGGTACCAAGGAGGCGACCGGACGGCGTGTCTTTTCCAGCGGGTAAAGGCCGGCGCCGACCAAGGTGAAGGCGGGCTGGTAATAGTGATTCTCCGCCGGCTCGACGATCGCGATATCGAGTTTGCCGGGCCCGCGCTTGCGCAGGCTTGCAGCCAGCGTGATCCCTGCCGTGCCGCCACCGACGATCAAGACTTGATGATGTGACGCCGCCATCGATCCCTCCCCTGCAGCCGAGTCCGCTACCTTCTTGAGCGTTGCGCGGCCGGTTCGCTCTGTTTGCCCCTAATCCAATTATTCTAGCCGCTTCGAGCTGGGGAGCTACCGCTTATTGTTTGGCTGCCGAAACGTGGGTGATCGCGATCGCAAGCAAGCGTTCGCACGATTTCTTGATGTGCTCGGCGCACAACCGCCCAACCTCTTCGGCCGCGCCGAGCCGGAACAGATCGATGATGCGTTGGTGCTCGGCGGTTGCGTGGATCAAATAGTCGGACAGGCTGAGCTCGATCCGAATGAACGGCTCGAGCTGGTCGCGCGCCAGGCCGATCATGCGGCACAGGCTCTTGCGCCCGCTGGCGGCAAAGAGGCGCGCGTGAAACTCGCGGTGGCGCGCCGCCCATGCGGTCAGCGCCGCGCCATCGCTACCACGCGCGAGCGTGCCAAGTCGATCCATCTCGGCCAGGATTTCTTCGAGCGCGGCGACATCTTCCGCCGTGCGCCGTCTGGTCGCCTCGACCGCGGCCAATTCCTCGAGCCGCTCGCTGATATCCGATAGTTCGCGAATATCGTCGGGCGTGATGGCGACCACGACATAACCGCGACGCGGGCGGAGCGCGACAAGGCCCTCGCTTTCGAGCCGGGTCAGCGCTTCACGTACGGGCACGCGGCTGACATGGAGCGAGCGTGCGATCTCTTCCTGGCGCAAGGGCTGGCCGGCCGCGAACGTTCCATCGAGGATGCGGTCGCGCAGATGCGCATAGACCACATCGGGCAGGCTCGGCACCGGCCGCTGTTGCGACGCCGCGGACCTAACGGATGACTCGCGTTCGGGTTTCATGAGTTGTAGATTGTATACGGTTTCGCTCGGGGGCCAACACCGCTTGATCTACGGCGGGCCGCCCCCGCATGGCGAAAGGGGGAGGTAACGATGTATGTAGGGCAACCAATCCGGCGCCGCGAGGATTTTCGCTTCCTCACGGGCCGAGGCACGTTTGTCGACGACGTTCAGCTGACGCAGCCGATTTTGCACGCGGCTTTCGTGCGGAGCCCGCACGCGCATGCGCGGATCAAGGCCATCCGCACCGATGCCGCACGGAAAATGCCCGGCGTGCACACGGTCTTGACCGGGGCCGATTGGCTCAAGGCCGGCTATGGCGAGGCCGAGGGCGTCTGGCCGGTCAATGACCGCTCCGGCAAGCCGGCGCGCACGGTCAACCGGCCGTTCATCTGTGTCGACAATATGGTGCGCTGCGTCGGCGAGATTGTCGCCATGGTGGTCGCCGACGATCGCCATCAGGCGCTCGATGCCTGCGAGGCGATCGAGGTCGATTACGAGGCGCTGCCCGCAAACGTCGTGACCGCCAAGGCGCTCGATAAGGGCACGCCGCTGGTGCATCCGAAATTCGGCACCAATGAAGTGCTCGAGTCCTATCACGGCAATCCCGAGGTGGTGGAGGCCGGGTTCAAGAAGGCGCACCACATCACAAAGCTCGAAGTGCCGACCAATCGCGTCACCGCCTCGCCGATCGAGCCGCGCGCCTATATGGGCCATTACGACGTGATGAATGATCGCTATACGGTGTGGACTACGGCTCAGGCGCCCCACATCGTACGGCAATATTTCACCAAGTCGCTCCGCATTGACGAACACAAGCTGCGCGTGATCGCGCCTGATGTCGGCGGCGGCTTCGGCATGAAGCTTTATCACTATCCCGAGGAGCCGCTCGCGCTGTGGGGCGCGATCGTCACCGAGCATCCGGTCAAGTGGACGGGCACGCGCTCGGAATGCCTGATGGGCGACACGCATGCGCGCGACCATTACACGGTCGGCGAAATGGCGTTCGACAAGGACGGCAAGATTCTCGCCATGCGCTTCAAGACATTGGCGGCCTTCGGCGCCTATGAGAGCCAGTGGCAGGCCTCAATCACCAACGCCTACCACTTCACCATGCTCTCGCTCGCCTATGACATTCCGGGCATCTTCACTGAGGTGAAGGGCGTCTATACCAATTGCACGCCGGTTGACGCCTATCGCGGCGCGGGCCGCCCCGAAACCGTTTATCAGGTCGAGCGGCTGATCGAGAACGGCGCCAAGGAAATGGGCATGGACCCGTTCGTCTTGCGCGAGAAAAATGCGATTCGGCCCGAGAAGATTCCCTACACGACCGCGATCGGTATCACCTATGATTCGGGCGATCCGCCCGAGCTGTTCCGCAAAATGCGCGTGCTCGCCAAGTATGACGCGCTGCGCGAGGAGCAGAAAAAGCTGCACGCCCAGGGCATTTGCATGGGCATCGGCATTTGCGGTTTCTTCGATATGGCGGGCGCCGGCCCGGTCAAGATGATGAACGATCTTGGCGCCAAGATCGGTTGCTATGACGTGGCGAGCGTGCGCGTGCATCCCTCGGGCAAGGTGACCGTGTTCGCCGGTTCGCACAGCCACGGCCAGGCCCACGCCACAACCTGGACGCAAATCGCGGCCGACCGCCTGGGCATCGATATCGAAGAGATCGATCTGGTCGAGGGCGATACCGATCGCGTGCCCTTCGGCATCGGCACCTGGGGCTCCCGTTCGCTCTCGACCGCCGGCATGGCGGTGGTGGCCGCCTGCGACCGCGTGATCGAAAAAGCCAAGAAACTCGCCGCTCACATGCTCGAATGCGCGCCGAGCGACCTCGTGATCGAAAACGGTCAGTTCATCGTCAAAGGTACCGACAAGAAAATCGCTTTCGCCGAAGTCACGAACGCCGCCTATCACTCGGGCGACCGGCCGAAGGGCCTCGAGATCGGGCTCGAAGAAACCGCGTTCTACGACCCGACCGATTGCACCTATCCCTCAGCCGTGCATCTTTGTGTCGTGATCGTCGACCCGGAAACCGGGCGCGTGACCTTACGCGATTATTTCGCGGTCGATGATGTTGGCCGCGTGATCAACCCGATGGTCTTTGAAGGCCAGGTCCATGGCGGCTGCGCGCAAGGCATCGGCCAGGCGCTGATGGAAGAGTGCGCCTATGACCCGTCATCGGGTCAGTATCTCTCCGGCACGTTCATGGACTACGCCATCCCGCATTCGACCGATATTCCCTCCTTCGGCATCGAATCGCACACCACGCTGACGCCCTCCAATCCCCTGGGCGCAAAGGGTGGCGGCGAATCCGGCACGATCGGCGCGCCGGCCTGCATCGCGAATGGCGTGATCGACGCGATCTGGCACCTTGGTGTCAGGCAGATCAGCCAGCCTATGACACCAAAAAAGATTTGGCACGCGCTTCAAAGCGCCAAAGCCGGCCGGTAGGGAGAGCGGATCATGGCCAACGCAAAAATTTCACTGACGATCAATGGCCGCGCTGTTTCGGCCGAGGTCGATACGCGCACGCTGCTCGTCCACTTCATCCGCGAACATGTCAAACTGACCGGCACGCATGTCGGTTGCGATACCACGCAATGTGGCGCCTGCACGGTTCACGTCAATGGCACACGCATCAAATCGTGCACCATGTTCGCGTGCCAGCTTGAGGGTGCGCAGGTCACCACCATCGAAGGCCTCGCCAAAGGCAAGCAGCTCCACCCCATGCAAGAGGCGTTTCGCGAGCATCACGGGCTGCAATGCGGCTATTGCACGCCCGGCATGGTGATGAGCGCGATCGGCATCGCTGAGCGCTATAAGGGCAAGGCGCTGACCGAAGACATCGTGCGCCACGAGCTTGAAGGCAATCTCTGCCGTTGTACCGGCTATCACAACATCGTCAGGGCCGTGATCGCCGGCGCCAAAGCCATGAGCGCGGGTTGAGGGGGACATCATGTACGCATTCAACTATCACCGGCCGTCCTCGATCGCCGAAGCGGTGAAATTGCTCAAGGCCTCGTCCGACGGGCGCTGCCTCGCCGGCGGCATGAGCCTGATCCCGACCATGAAACATCGACTCGCCTCGGCCGCAGATCTGATCGATCTGAACGGCATCAGGGAACTCGCCTTCATTCGGCGCGAGGGCGATGCACTGGTCATCGGCGCGCTGGCGCGCCATGTCGAGATCGCCGATTCGGCCGACGTGAAAAAATCGATCCCCGCGCTCGCGGCCTTGGCGGCGAGCGTTGGCGACCCGCAGGTGCGCAATCGCGGCACGTTTTGCGGCTCGCTCTGCTTCGCCGATCCGGCGGCCGATTGCCCGGCCGGTCTGGTCGGCCTCAATGGCACGGTGATCACCGACAAGCGGCGCATCGCGGCCGACAAATTCTTCAACGGACTCTACGAGACCACATTGGAGAAGGGCGAGATCGTCACCGGCGTGAGCTTCCCGATCCCCGAGAAAGCCGGTTGGGCCAAATTCGCCAACCTCGCCTCGCGTTTTGCCATCGCCGCCGTGATGGTGGCGAAGACCGGCGGGGGCGTGCGCGTGGCCGTCACCGGCGCCAAGGCGAGCGTCTTCCGCGTGCCCGAGATGGAGGCGGCGCTCGCGAAAAACTTCAGTGCCGCCGCGCTCGACGGCATCAAGATTTCGCCCGACGGCATGAACAACGATTTGCACGGCGATCCCGACTACCGCGCGCATCTCGTGAGCGTGATGGCGAAGCGGGCCGTACAAGCGGCAACTGCTTGAAGACCCTCTGCCAATGGAAGTGCCGCGATGCGGTGGCCCGCCCCCTCTCCCCTCGCGGGCGGAAACGCATGCGTTTCCGGGAGGGGCCCATCGCAAAGCGATGGGAGGGTGAGGCGGACAGGCGGCCCGTCAATCAGCTGATTGACTATGCAAAGAGAATCTCGTTAGACCCCTCACCCGCCGCTGCGCGGCGACCTCTCCCACAAGGGGAGAGGTGACTTTCTCAAAAAGGGGCGTAGGATTTCTCGATTTTCATGGTCGAATCCTCTCCCGATTCCATCCTCGCCCTTCTCGGACGCGGCCATTACGTCGCCGATCGGGCGCTCGCGACCACGCTCCACCTCGCGCTCACGCTCAATCGCGCGCTCTTGCTTGAGGGCCGCGCCGGCGTCGGCAAGACCGCGCTCGCGCGCACGCTCGCAACCGCGCTTGGCCGGCGGCTCTTGGCGTTGCACTGCCATGAGGGGCTCGATCTCGCGCACGCGGTCTATGAATGGAACGTGCCGGCGCAACTCCTCGAGCTGCGCCTGACGCAAATCGCGAAGGGCAAGGGCGCGCCGGCCGAGACGCCCGATCTATTCGATCCGCGTTATTTGATCCGCCGGCCCTTGCTTGAAGCGCTCTCGCCCGACCCGGCTGGCCCGCCCGTGCTCCTGATCGATGAGATCGACCGCGCGGACCCCGCGTTCGAAGCCTATCTCCTGGAATTCCTCACCGATTTTGCGGTCAGCGTGCCGGAGGCCGGCACGATTGAAGCCGCCGCGCCGCCGATCGTGATCATCACCTCGAACCGCACGCGTCCTGTATCGGACGCCCTGAAGCGGCGCTGCCTTTATCACTTCATTCCCGATCCCGACGCGCCGACCGAGCGGCGCATCGTCGAAGCGCGCGCACCCGGCGCTTTCGAGCGCTTGAGCCGGATGGTGGTTGAGGCGGTCAAGCGCGTCCAGCGCACCGAAAATGCCGCGCTCGGCGACGTCGCTGAGGCCATGGCGTGGACCAACACACTGTTCCACATCGACAAGACCGAGCTCGACCCCGAACGTGTCAGCGCAATCCTCAATCTCATCATGAAATACCAAGACGAGATGCTGCGCGCCGAAGGCTCGGAAATCGGCCAGGTGGTCAAACGCATCCGCGCCGAAGTCGACGCGCTGGAGAATGCATGAGCGAAAAGACCCTGCCCCTCGTCGAGCCGGGCTACAAGCTCGGGCCCAATATCATGCATTTCGCGCGCGCGCTAAGGGCGGCCGGCGTGCCGGTTGGGCCCGGCAAGGTCTTGGATGCGCTCGCCGCGATCGAGGCCGTCGGCGTGCAACGCCGGGATGATTTCTATGCGGCGCTGCGCGCGACCTTGTGCGAACGGCGCGAGCATTTCGAGGTCTTCGATCAGGCGTTCAAATTGTTTTGGCGCGACCCGCGCGTCGTCGAGCGCCTGCTCTCATTGCTCTTTTCCAAGGGCCGGCAGATCCCGCTCGAAGGCGGCAGCTCCAGCCGGCGGGTGACTGACGCCCTTTCAACACCCGCGAGCCGCGAGGAACGCGAAGAACCCAAGATCGAAATCGAATTTGATTCGGCGCTGACTTACTCACAGGAAGAAGTGCTGCAAACGCGTGACTTCGAATCGATGTCGGCTGAGGAGCTTGCTTTGGCCAAGGCCGCCATCCGCAACCTCAAACTACCCATTCAAGAGGTCTCGACGCGGCGCTTCCGCCCCGATTCCCACGGCAACCGGATCGACATGCGCGCGAGCCTCAGGGGCGCGCTCCGCGCCGGCAGTGAGCTAATGGAATTGAAGCGCAAGCGGCCGCGCACACGGCGCCCACCGCTTGTCGTGCTGTGCGACGTCTCGGGCTCGATGAGCCGCTATTCGCGCATGCTGCTGCATTTCGTCCATGCCCTGACCAATGATCGCGACCGCGTGCACGTGTTTCTGTTCGGCACGCGCCTCACCAACATCTCGCGCCAATTGAAGCACCGCGACCCCGATGTCGCGGTCGAGCGCTCGAGCGCGAGCGTCAATGATTGGTCGGGCGGCACGCGTATCGGGCGTTGCATGGCGGAGTTCAATCGCGATTGGTCGCGCCGCGTGCTGGGCCAAGGTGCGCTGGTTATTCTGATAACCGATGGGCTTGATCGCGACGCGGTCGATACGCTCGGCCATGAGATCGAGCGATTGCATCGCTCATGCCGGCGTCTGATCTGGCTCAACCCGTTGCTTCGCTATGACCAGTTCAAGCCCGAGGCGGCTGGAATCAAAACCATCCTGCCGCATGTCGATGAATTTCGCCCGGTGCATAATTTGAAAAGCCTCGCCGACATCGCGCGCGCGCTGAGCGAGCCCATGCCGCGCCGCCTCGAGCCCGGCATCAGAGCGGCGTAGCGAACGAAGGCCCCCGCGACATCATCCTCTTTCATCGTCATTGTCGGGCGAAGACCCGGCAATCCAGTCTTCTGATGACGCCTGGATGCCCGGATCAAGTCCGGGCATGACGAAATGGGTTGTTGCGCGCGTCTTATCAGCGTCGGCGCATCACACCGCCGGCCGATCCTCGCCGATCGAATATTGGCGGACAACCTCCGCGACCGTGATGCGATAATCGCTGAACACGCTGGTCTTGCCTTCGGCCTGCGCCGCGCGGTGCTGTTGCACTGCGTGCCATTTCTCGACCGCTTCGCGATCGCGCCAGAACGAGACCGAAATGAACTTGCCCTCATTGGTCACGCTCGCGGCACGCTCGATCGAGATGAAGCCGTCGAATTCCTTGACGAGCGGTGTCAGGGTTTTGGTCAAATCGAAATAGCGCGCCTCTTGGCCCGGCTTGGGCTTGAACTCGAACACCACGACAATCATGCGCCCTCCTTCACCGGCGCGGTTTTCGGCGGCCGGTTGACCAGATAGAGCCCGAGGAAGAGCAGCGCGACCGAACCCCAAATCAGAGCGCTCGGTGCGTCGCCGAACAAGAGCGCGGCCCAGCCCATGCCGCACAGTGTCCCGATATAGTTATAAGTCGAAAAAATCACTGGGCCGGCGAGGCGCAGCACCTCGTACATCAGCACCATGAACAATGCATTCACCACCAACGCGATAAAAATCGTCCAGCTGCCATCCGCGATCGGCTCGTCGAAGAACCACCAGCTGCCATCGAACGCCATGACCGGGAGGAGAAAAATGGTCGCGGCGACCATAACACCGGCACCCATCTCGATGCCGCTAACGTTCGGCGGGCGGAAGCGCGCGGCGGAGAGATTGGCGATCGAATAGCAAAGCGGCGCGCCGAAGGCGAGCAGGACCCAAGGCACCATATCGGCGGTCAGCGCGGTTGCGTCATGCAGCAAGGGCGGCACGAGCACGAGCAACACACCGGCGAGGCTCGAGGCGATGCCGAACGCGCGGAACCAATAGAACCGATCCATGCGCAGGAACACCGCGAAAACATAGACCAGGACCGGCGTCATGGTGAGCGTCAGGCTGATCACGCTTGCCGGCGCATTGGGCGCGGCTGCAGCCAGCACCAAAAACGCGATGGCGAAGCCGAACATCCCAATCAGCCCATAGCTGATCATACTGTCGCGCGTGAGTGGCGGCCAACGCCGGCGGAGCGCGCAGATCGAGAGTAAAAACAAACCCGCGCCAACGACTTGCCAGAAGACATAGGGAATGAACGGGATTTCGGCGATGGTCGCAATGCGATTGAGCGAGATCACCAGGCTATAGGTGATCGCGAGCGTCACCATATAGACGATGGCGACGATGCGCCCGGCCGTGCTGCCTGGAATCGCCTGGAATTTCATGACGCGACTTTCGCGATGGCTGGCGTGGTCGGCCTTGTCACCAGGAAGAGGCCGAGGCACATCAGCGCGATGGCGCCCCAGACATAGGCGCTGTGATGCTCGCCAAAAATGATCATGCCCCAGACCACCGCCGACAATGTGGTAACGAAGTTATTCGACGAAAACACGACCGGCCCGGCCTTGCGGATGATCAATTGGAACAT
>CAMDDO010000002.1 GCA_945892755.1 Rhizobium sp. Q54
CGCACCTTCGCGCGGGTGAAGAGCTTCTTTGGCACCGGGCTGGTCGCCCATGTCTCGATGGCGCACCCGGTGTGCGGGCGGCTCGGCGACATGATCGCCGGCGCGGCCAAGGCCTTGCCCGAAATCGCGCTCGCGCGCGGCGGAACCTATGTGGTGATGGAGGGCCCACAATTCTCGACCAAGGCCGAGTCCGAGCTCTATCGCTCGTGGGGCGCGAGCGTGATCGGCATGACCAACATGCCCGAGGCCAAGCTCGCGCGCGAGGCCGAGCTCTGCTACGCGACCATCGCCATGGTGACCGACTTCGACTGCTGGCACCCCGACCACGATCACGTGACCGTCGAAGCGGTAATCAAGGTGCTGTTGGCGAACGCCGAAAAGGCGCGGAGCCTCGTGAAGGCGCTCGCCGCCGCCTTGCCGCGCCATCGCTTATCCTGCGGCCAAGGCTGCGACCACGCGCTCGACTACGCCCTGATTACCGCGCCCGACGCGCGCGATCCCGAGATGATCAAGAAGCTCGACGCGGTGGCGGGACGGGTGCTCGGGCGCGGCTGAGAACGGGAGGCAGGGATGCGGCTACTGCTCGTCGGCGTTGCGTTCGCGCTGGTCGCGTTAGTGCTCGTTCCGATAAGTCGCACCGCGCGGGCGGATTCTCAGACTCGCGTTTTTCAGATATCGTGCTTGCCCGAGATCAATCTGTTCGAGATTCGTGACTTCGGTTATTCAGATGAACTGAGTGGCCTGGTCAATGATGCGAATTACGATCTAACGAAAATAGGTCACGCATTCTATTCGCCTATTTTGGCCTATGAAGCCCTTTTTGATCCTTCAAATAAATATCGTGAGAGTCCCACTGAAGCTCCGACAATGTTCGAATGCACCCTTCAAACAGACGCGGTGGCGCTTTACGTCGTCCCGCACGGGTCGCGGGGCCCGCCGGATGATATTTTGGTCTCGCTGAGCATTGGGGGGCGCTGGGTGGTAGACAATGTGCCATTCGCGTTGTGCGAGGATAGAGGCCCGATCACGCGACTGGCCTATGAGGGAGGCTTAAACCTCGTGAGCTTCGATGGACGTTTTGGCGGCGTTTGGCCCGACAAGATAGACTCAACAGATGTCACGAAGAATGCACGGCGGACTTTCAGCTACAACGGCTCCACGCTGAGCGTTTGGGATTCTTCCTCTGAGACCATGAAACCGCTTCCTGGCCCTCTGACCGCGATAGACCTCGACTATTTCCAAAGCACGTCGAGCCAAAGCTATGGCGAGCCGGCGGCCAATTGCTCTTGATTATCTGCAAACATCAGAAGGGATACGCGGCAATAGCGTCCGAAAATGTTGCGGTCATCCACCAGCTAGACAACCTTCGGCGCGGTGCGCTTGAGGATGGAGTCAATAATGCGGCTCTGGGTTATCGGCATCGCTCTCATGCTCACGATTCTGGCACTGCTGCCCATGAGCCGCGCCGCGCGGGCGGATGCTCAGACTCAAGTTTTTCTGGTTTCGTGTTTGCCGGGGGCGAATCTGTTCGAGATTCGCGACATCGGTTCCTTCGACGAGCCGAGCGGCTTGGTCGCGGGTTCAACCCATGATCTGACGGAGAAAGTTCATGCGCTCTATTCGCCTGCTTGGGCCTATTATCGGCCCGATATTCCTTCGGACGTCCAAGAGGAAACCATCGATCTCGAATTCATGCTTCATGTTACGTATTTCGAATGCAGGCTCACGGCGAACGCAGTTAAGCTGACCATCGTTCCGGTTTTTTCTGGCAGGGAATACGGAGGCGCGGTACGGGACATCAGGGTCTCTCTTCGCATTGCGGATCGCTGGGTCGTCGAAAATGTGCCGTTCGCGCCATGCGAAGACAGAGGCCCGATCACGCGCCTTGCCTATGAGGGAGACCATTGGAGCGTCAGCTTCGAGGGGCGTTTCGGCGGCGTTTGGCCCGATAATATGAGTTCGAGCGAGGTCTGGGACAATCGCCAAAGGCGCTATCGCTATGGCGACGCCAAACTAATCCTGTGGGATACGATCAAACGAGATCGGAGATCGCTGCCAATCCCGTTGACGGCCAAAGACCTCGACTATTATCAGGACACTTCGAGAGAAAGTTTCGGACGGCCCATATCGGATTGCTAAGGTCGTGGCTCGGGCAGGCTTCCAAAAATAGAGAATTCGCCATGCTTCCGAAACGCTCACTGTTGAATGGCGAGCAGTCTATGAATCCTCGGTGGCGCTCTTAATCAAGTCGTAAATCTCGGTGTTGCGTGTCTCAGGGATCGGCGATGCTCGATGAGATTCTTCGGCCGCAGCTTCCCAATTGCGTGCCGTCAATGCCGCCCGCAATTTTGGCCAGTCGCCCTTAATGAAGCCCGCCCCGAGGTTCCAACCCATGTCGAACATGGCCTCTTGAACAGAACCAGGAAGCTGATCGAAACTGATATCAACCTTTTGGAAATTTTCATTCAATTGGTCGCGTAGCCTCAAGAGCTTCTTCGTGAGTGCGAAGCCGATTGTGGCATTGGAAAGTTCGAACTCCGTCTCCTCATCGAATTCTTGCGCCTTGATATGCTGCCCATGGGGCAGCAAGGAGACGTAGTCCCATTCGGCCTTGGCATCGGGAGGCGGAACGGTCCGCTTGGTTTTCTTGTGCCGCCACGAGTAGAACCCGACATCGGGCCGCGGCAGTAGAAACCCCACCCCGACCGTGACGTTGCCCTTGGTATCGAGATACATGTGGTTGACCCAGCCTTCGTGACGGCGGAGCCGCTCTTTCACACGCAGCTTCATGCCGGCGGTATCGATGCGCTCGCCCTCGTGCTCCGACGTGCGATCGAACGCGACGCTGAGATCAAGGTCCTCGGCCATAAGCGCTCTCCCTCGGTCGGTTGATGGGAAACAATAACTGGAAATATCCCACTGATCAAGCGCGGCCAAGAGCCCGAAACGAGCGAGGGGGCCGTTAGGCCCCCTCGTGTTTCAACCGATGCGCCGTGGCCTCAGGTCACGCGCGACCAGACGCGCACATTGATGGCGTAGAGCACCGCGGTCAGCAGCCCGATGAAGATGAGCACCTTCAAGCCCACCGCCTTGCGCTCTTCGAGCTCGGGCTCGGCCGCCCAAGCCATGAAGGTGACGACATCGTGCGCCATATTGGCGACGCTTGCCTCGGTGCCGTCTTCATAGGTCACCTGCCCGTCGCTCAAGGGCGGCGGCATGGCGATCTGATGGCCCGGGAAATACTTGTTGTAGGCCATGCCCTCGCCGAGCGCGAAATCGGCCGGCGGTTCCTCATAGCCAGTCAAGATGGCATAGATATAGCCCTCGTGCCCATCGCGCCCCTTGGTGACCAACGAGAGGTCGGGCGGGTTGGCGCCATTATTGGACGCGCGCGCCGCCTTCTCATTGGCGAACGGGTTCGGGAAATGGTCGGAGAGCCGGCCCGGCCGCTCGAACATCTCACCCTCGTCATTCGGGCCGTCCGGAATTTGATAGCCCTCGGCGATCGCCTTGGCCTCGTCATTGCCGAGGCCGAGGGCGACCAGATTGCGAAAGGCGATGTATTTGAGCCCATGGCACGCCGCGCAGACTTCGCGATAGACCTGGAGGCCGCGCTTCAAGGCCGGCTGATCGTATTTGCCAAAGATGCCGACATGCGGGAAGTCGGTGTGCGGCAGGGCGCCGCCTTCGGTCGCGGCGAACGCCGCCGGGGTCAGGCCGGCGAGACCGAGCACGAGAGCGGCCGAGGCCGCGGCGATGAGCCGGCGCATCAGTGCTTCTCCATCGCTGCGGCGGGTTGCGCCGGACCGCGCTTCTTCAAGACCGCCTCATGAATGCTTTCCGGCAGTGGCCGAGGCCGCTCGAGCTTGCCGAGGATCGGCATGATGATCAGGAAATGCGCGAAATAGTAGGCGGTGCAGATCCGGCTGATGACGATATAGACGCCCTCGGCCGGCTGCGCGCCGACCCAGCCGAGCACGATGCAATCGGCGAGGAAGACCCAGAACAGCTGCTTGTAGATTGGCCGGAAGCGCGCGCTGCGAACCTTTGACGTGTCGAGCCAGGGCAAAATGAACAGCACCAGGATCGAGACCAGCATGGCGATCACGCCACCCAGCTTGTCCGGGATCGCACGGAGGATCGCGTAATAGGGCAGGAAGTACCATTCCGGCACGATGTGTGACGGCGTTTGCAGCGGATTCGCCTCCACATAATTGATCGTCTCGCCCAGCATGTTCGGCACGAAGAAGACGAAGACGAACAACACGAACAACATCGCGCCCATCCCGAACATGTCGCGGATCGTGTAATAGGGATGGAAGGGAATAGTGTCCTTGGCGCTCTTGATGTCGATGCCGAGCGGGTTGTTCGAGCGGCGGTGGTGCAGCGCCCAAATGTGCAGGATCACCACGCCGACGATGATGAACGGCAGGAGGTAGTGCAGGGCGTAGAACCGGTTGAGCAGCGGGTTGTCGACGCCGAAGCCGCCCCACAGCCACTCGACCACGCCGCCGCCGATCCACGGGATCGCCGAAAACAAATTGGTGATCACGGTGGCGGCCCAGAAGCTCATCTGGCCCCAGGGCAGCACATAACCGGTGAACGCCGCGCCCATCATGAGGAAAAGAAGGACGATGCCGAGCCACCACAAGATCTCGCGCGGCGATTTATACGAGCCGTAATAGAGGCCGCGGAAGATATGGATATAGACCACGGCGAAGAACATCGAGCCGCCGTTCATGTGGGCATAGCGCATCAGCCAGCCCCACTCCACCTCGCGCATGATGCGCTCGACCGAATCGAACGCCATGTCGACGTGCGGCGTATAGTGCATCGCCAGCACGATGCCGGTGACGATCTGCCAGACCAGCATGATCCCGGCGAGCGAGCCGAAATTCCACCAATAGTTCAGATTCTTCGGCTCGGGAAAATCGGTCAGATTGTGGTTCATCCAGCTGAACACGGGCAGCCGGTATTCGATCCACTGGGCAACCTTGTTGCGCGGCACCGGGGTGCTCATGAACGTTCCGGCCTCCCTCAGCCGATCTTGACGAGAGTGTCGGAGACGAATTGATAGGCCGGCACTTCGAGGTTCTTCGGCGCCGGTCCTTTGCGGATGCGCCCCGAGGTATCGTAATGCGAGCCATGGCAGGGGCAGAACCAGCCGCCGAAATCGCCGCGCGGATCGCCCTTCTTTGTCCCCAGCGGAATGCAGCCGAGATGGGTGCAGACACCCACGAGGACCAGCCATTCCGGCTTCGGCGCGCGTTCCTCGTCGGTCTGCTTGTCGCCCAGATCATCGAGGCTGACCGCGCGCGCCGCATCGATCTCTTCTTGCGTCCGGCGCCGGACGAAGACCGGCTTGTTGCGCCACACCACGGTGACCGACTGGCCAACCTCGATCGCCGAGAGATCGACCTCGGTCGAGCTCAACGCCAGGGTATCCGCCGCCGGGTTCATCGTTTCCAAGAGCGGCCAGACGACCGCGATGGTCGCGATCGCGCCCATGGCGCCCGCGGTCAGGATCAGAAAATCCCGTCGCGTCTCGCCGGACGGCGGCGCCCCGGGCACGCCGTGTTGGTGGGATGTCTCCGCCATTGGTCCACCTTCGCTATCGTGGGAACTAGGCGCGTCTGGCGCCCCGAGAAATGCGGCATGCGGTCACACATCGCCTTTGGACGGGTCGGTCAGCCAGCCCCACGACCACCCGCCCGCACGCGACTCAGCCCGTGCGGCCGGCGGTTGGCGTAGCACGGGCGCTCATTTTGAGCAAGATTGAACGGAGCCCCGCGGTGGCCGCCCGGTTGGCGGCTAATTGCTTCCTACTATTCATGAATCAGCCATGCGACTCGCGCTTTATGAGCCGGACATCCCGCCCAATGTCGGCACCATGCTGAGGCTTTCCGCCTGCCTCGGGGTGGCCGTCGACATCATCGAGCCATGCGGCTTCCCGCTCGACGACCGCCGGCTGCGCCGCGCCGGCATGGATTATCTCGACCATGTGTTGCTAACCCGCCACGCTTCGTTCGCTGCGTTTCTGGAGGCGCACGGTTGCGCCGAGCCACCGGGCCGGCTCGTGCTACTCACGACGCAGGGCGATCTCGACTATCGTGCCTTTCGATTCGCGCCCTCGGACTGTCTTATGGTAGGGCGCGAGAGCGCGGGCGCGCCGCCGGCGGTGCACGAGGCGGCTTTCGCGCGGCTTCGAATCCCGATGCGCGCGGGTTTGAGATCGCTCAATGTCGCGCTGGCCTGCGCCATTGTATTGAGCGAGGCCTTGCGACAAACCAATGGCTTTCCGGGAGACGATGCATGAACGACGCGACCGAGCGGGATGCTGGGCGCCGGCCGAATCTGCCGCCAGGCGCTTCGTCCGAGGCGGACAAGGCGCGCGCCAGGGCCTGGTTCGAGCATTTGCGCGATGCCATTTGCGCGGCCTTTGAAGCCATCGAGAGCGATTATGACGGCCCCTTGAAGGTTCACGCGCCTGGCCGCTTCGAGCGCACGGCTTGGACCCGGCCGGAAGGCGGCGGTGGCGTGATGGCGCTGATGAAGGGCCGCGTGTTCGAGAAGGTCGGCGTCAACGTCTCGACCGTGCACGGCGAATTTTCACCCGCCTTCCGCGCCCAGGTGCCCGGCGCGACGGAGGACCCGCGCTTCTGGGCGAGCGGCATTTCGCTGGTCGCGCATCTCTGCTCGCCCAAGGTGCCGGCGGTCCATATGAATACGCGGCACATCGTGACCACGACGCGCTGGTTTGGCGGTGGCGCCGACTTGACCCCCATGGTGGCGGACGCCGCCGATAGCGCCGTCTTTCACGCCGCGCTAAAACAAGCCTGCGATACCCATGATCCGGCCTATCACGCGCGCTACAAGGCCTGGTGCGACGACTATTTCTTCCTGCCCCATCGGGCTGAGCCGCGCGGCGTCGGGGGCATTTTCTACGACTATCTCAACACCGGCGATTTCGAGCGCGACTTCGGCTTTACGCGCGATGTCGGCCTCGCCTTTCTCGCGGTCTACCCCCAAATCGTGCGCCGGCACATGAACGACGCCTGGAGCGCCGCCGAGCGCGAGCACCAGCTCATCCGGCGCGGCCGCTATGTCGAATTCAATTTGCTTTATGACCGCGGCACCCAATTCGGGCTCAAGACCGGCGGCAATACCGAGGCGATCCTGATGTCGCTGCCGCCCGAGGCGCGTTGGCCTTAATGCACCGGCGCGGTTGGCGGCGGGTTCGTCGCTCGCTACCATGTCAAAGCGGTGCCGCGATCGAAGGGCGCTCAAAGGGGGAAATCATGGCGGGAATGAAACAAATGCTGTTCGGCGCCGTTATCGCGGGCGCGGTCATGATCGGCACCACGCTCTCGAGTCTCGCGGCCGATCTGCCGCTCAAGGCGTTCTTTGGCGTCTGGTCGGGCTCGGGCCTGGCGCGCAATGAGGAGAGCGACTATTTCGGGCTCACCATTCGCGACCTCGACGTCACCATCCAGGGCAACGGCAAGGGCTTCACGCTCGGTTGGACGACGGTCTTGCGCGAGGGCGGCGATCCCAAGAACGCGAAGGTCAAGCGCAAATCGGAAAGCCTGAATTTCCAGCCGACCGCGCGGCCCGGCATTTATGCGCCGAGCGAAAGCTCGCGCGATCCGGTCGGCGGCGGGCGCACCATTTGGGCGCGCGTCAAGGACCAGACCATCACGGTGAACACGCTCTCGGTGCTCGACGATGGCGGCTTCGAGCTGCAACGCTATGACCGCACCTTGACCGACCTCGGCCTCGAGCTCGACTTCATCAGCGTCCGCGACCACGGCATCGTGCGCCGCGTCACGGGGCGGCTCACCAAGCAGGCGAATTAAGCGAGGCTCTTGCGCGCCAGCGCCGCGAGCTTCTCCAGCAGGTCTTTCCGATCAGGCACGAAGTCCTGCTCGATCCACCATTGCTCGATCTCGGCGAGCAACTGGCCGACCTGGGGGCCGGGCGGCACGCCGAGCTTGAGCGCGTCGGCACCCTTGATCGGCAATTCCCTCGGCACCCAGCGCGCGGCTTCATCGAGCATGGCGCGCCAGGGCGCGTCGTCGGTCGCGCCGGCTTCGGCCCAAGCGAGCAGCACGAGATCGCGCGTGAGCGCGGCGCCGCGCCGATAGAGCACGGGGCGAAGCGCGCGCGCATCGAAGCCGGCATCGAGCCGCTCGATCGGTCCGGCAAGGGCCGCAAGCCGCGCGGCGTCGGCGTTCGAGAGGCGCCAACGCACCGCGAGCTCATCGGTGACGCGCCCACGCACCAACGCGGCTAAACGGCGGATCGCGTCGGCGGACTGATCGCCGGCCCGTTCTCGCGCGACCAGCGCGCGCAACCGGTCGAGCGCGCCATCTTCCGGCAGCACGTGGGCGAGCGCGCCGCACTCGCGCATGCCGCGAAGCGCCTTCAGGGGCTCGGGCGCGGCCAGCAGCTTCTTCATTTCGGCCTGAACGCGCTCGCCCGAGAGCTTGGGCAAAAGATGCGCGCTCGCCTTGGCCGCCGCGAAGCCATCCTCATCAAACGCACCACGCCCGAACCAGGCGTAGAAACGAAAGAAGCGCAAAAGGCGCAAATGATCCTCGAGGATGCGTTGGCTCGCCTCGCCGACAAAGCGCACGCGGCCCGACTCAAGATCGGCGAGCCCGTTGAACGGATCATAAAGCGCGCCATCGGGCGCGAGGCTCATCGCGTTGAAGGTGAGGTCGCGCCGCGCCGCATCCGCCATCCAATCATCGGTGAAGGCGATGGTGGCGTGGCGGCCATGGCTTTCGACATCCACCCGAAGGGTTGTGATTTCGAAATGCTTGTGATCGATCACGGCCGTGATGGTGCCGTGCGCGATGCCGGTCGGCACGGCGCGGATATAGTCGCGCGCCAAGAGCGTCATCACCTTTTCAGGCGCATCGGGCGTCGCGATGTCGATGTCGGTGATGGCGCGTTCGAGCACGGTATCGCGCACACAGCCGCCGACGAAGCGGACCCGCGCACCGTCGGCTTGCAGCGCGCGCACCACGGCGATCGTCTCGGGCGCGCTCATCCAAGCGGTGGGCGCGATGCGTCGGACGGGCTCCATGAGCCAGCGTGTCCTATTCGAAATGGCCGGGCACGATCTTGCCGTCTTCGAAACGCGGCGGCACATAGGGTCGATCGCTGTCGCCGCCGGTCGAAAGACTATAGATCGCGAGACTGATCGCCATCAGCGCGACGCCCGCGGCGAGCAACCAGAGCCACGGCACGCGACGCAGATGCGCGGCCAGATCGCCTCGCCCCGCCATGATGCGCCGCGCCGCGATGACGTAAAGCACATAGAGCGCGGCCGGCAGCAGCAGCGGTACGACATAGGTCAGGAGAATGCGGATCATCGTCCGGTCAGGGCAAAGCGCAGATTAACCAGGATCGAGGCGGTCGCGCCCCAAACATAATGCTCGCCAAAGGCGAGCACATTAAAGCGCCGCTCGACCGAATTCACCAAGCGCGAATCCTTCCGGTAGTTGGCCGGCTCGAGCGCGAAGTCGAGCGGCAGCTCGAAAATCTCGGCAACCTCATGAGGATCGGGCGCAAGCGCCAGCGGCGGCGCCACCAAGCCCAGAATCGGCGTGATGCGATAGCCGGTGCCGACCAGATAATTGTCGAGGCGCGAAAGCACGCGGATCCGCGCGCGGCCGAGCCCGATTTCCTCCTCGGTCTCGCGCAGCGCGGTGTCGAGCGGCGAGCGATCGCCATCGTCATAGCGCCCGCCGGGAAAGCTGATCTGTCCGGCATGAGCGGCAAGATGATCGGTACGTCTGGTAAGCAGAATGGTAAGGCCCTCGGGCCGATCGACGAACGGCACCAACACGGCCGAGGGAACGATTCGCGTCGCCGGCGGCAGCGCGGGCAGCTCTTCGAGATGACGGAGCGAGCCCGGCACGCGGGCGAGCGGCGCCGCTTCGGCCGCCTGAGTCACGCTGTCCCAGGGCTCATCGGGCCTGCCGAAATCGAGCGCGGCGGCGCGCGCCAAGAGATCCTCGCGCAGATCGATCATGAGGCGGCGTCTGCCTCCAGCGGGAAGAACGCGCCATCGCTATGAACGCCGAGGCGCGTCCGGCCGTCGAGCCGGTCTTCGAGTGCGCGCTCGGCGAGTTCGTAGTAGACCGTGCGTGTCAATCGCGCCTCGAGCCCGTCGCGCACCATGATATAGGGCGCCGCCTCGCGTCCGCAGGGTTGCGGCCTGAACGTGATGGGGCGCGCCGGGCCGGCCGTCACCCATTCATCGAGGTTGGTGCGAAACGACAGGCGCTGTGCCTTGTCCACGCCCTCGGCCTTGAGCTCGACCGCAAGGAACGGTACGTCATCGACCTTGATGCGCGCGCGCTCGACCGGCGTGACGAGCCAATAATCACCCGTCGCCTCGCGCCGCAAGACGCCAGCGAACAATCTGACCAAAGCGGGCCGGCGGATCGCGACGCCCTCGTGATACCACGTGCCGTCGGCGGCGATGCGAATGTCGAGATCGCCGCAAAACAAAAGTGGGCGCTCCGCTTGCGCGGCATCGTCGGGTCGCCCGATCCTGGAATTGCCGCTCATCACCCGTCGCCTCCGCACCCGAATATGGGCATGGTTTGTGGCGAGGGGAATATGAAGCTTGGTGCTCTCTCAATCGGCATGCCCGGGAGAAGACCCGGGCGTCCAGCCATCCGAAGGACGCCGCGACGACGTCAGCGCTGGATTGCCGGATCAAGCCCGGCAATGACGAAAGAGAGACCGATGGTTCATGGTCACATTCAGGCTTCAGCCCAATTGTGCCTCGATCAGTTTGTTGACCTCGGCCGCCGCCTCCATTTGCGGCATGTGGCCGGCGCCCTTGAGCACCGACACTTTGACGCTGGCCGGCAGGCCTTGCGCGTGCTTCGCCGGCACGATCGCATCGCCTTCGCCCCAGATCACCTGGATCGGCATAGAGAGCGAGCCGAGCCTGTCGCGCAGCACGGTCGCCTGCTTGCCGCTGGGGAAGATCTTGTCGCGCAACCCACGGAGCGCGGCATCCACGCCATCGAGCCGCTTATAGGCCAGGATGTCGTTGATCATCTGACGCGACACGAGTTCGGCATTGGCGAACAATTGTTCGAGATGCGGCTTGATGTCGCGCCGCCCGGTCGCCTCGATGAAGCCGTCGATATAACCGCCATTGATCTCAGGGCCTAGACCGGCGGACGCGATGAGGGTGAGCGAGGCGACCCGACCGGGATGCGCCAGCGCGAATTCGAGCGCGACCGCACCGCCCATCGAATGGCCGGCGAGATGCGCCTTGGTCACGCCGAGCGCGTCCATCACATCATGCACGACTTGCGTGAGCTCACCGAGATTGGCGTTGCCGACCTGCTTCGAGGATTGACCATGGCCCGGCAGATCGAACGCGATCACCGTACGCTTGGCCGCCAGCGATTCCTGGTTGAACAACCAATTATTGAGATCGCCGCCAAAGCCGTGAATCAGAATCAACGGTGTGCCGCCATCGCCCTGCTTGAGATAGCGGATGGCGCGGCCCTTGATCTCGACGACCTCAGTCTTCGGTCCCGCATCATCATCGCCATCGGCTGGCGGCACGTAGTTCTTCTGAAACTCGGCGACGAACGCATCGATCGCTTCGCTCGTGTCGTTCGCGCCCGCAATCACGCCGAGGAGCGCGCCCACGGGAAGGGTTTCGCCCTCCTGCGCCACGATGCGGCGCAGCACGCCGCCTTCCGATGCCTCGACCGCGCTCGAGATCTTTTCGGTCTCGACCTCAAGCACTTCATTGCCGGGCGAGATCGCGGTGCCTTCCTGCATCAACCATGAGGCAACCTTGCCCTCTTTCATGGAGAGCCCCCATTTCGGCATGGTGAGGGCCTTGATCGCTTCGGACATCAGCTCAGCCCTTCTTGCCCATGACCGAGCGTACGGCGGCCTCGATCTTTGCCGCGTTCGGGATATAGAGATCCTCGAGCACGTCGGAGAACGGCACCGGCACGTGCGGCCCGGTCACCATCTTGATCGGCGCCTTGAGTGAATCGAACGCCTTGTCGGCAACCAGCGCCGACACGTCGGTCGCGATATTGCAGCGCGGGTGCGCCTCGTCGACCACGACAAGCCGGCCGGTGTTTTCGACGCTTTCCAGGATGGTGTCCTCATCGATCGGCGAGGTGGTGCGCAGATCGATCACCTCGCACTTGATGCCCTGCTTGGCGAGGTTGTCGGCCGCGTCGGTTGCCATGTGCACCATGCGCCCGAGCGTGACGATGGTGACATCCTTGCCCTCGCGCACCACGCTCGCCTCGCCGAACGGGATGGTGTAGGGCTCCTCCGGCACGTCGCCTTCGAGCGTATAGAGCACCTTGTGTTCGCAGAAGATCACCGGGTCGTTGTCGCGGATCGCCTGGATCAGAAGCCCCTTGGCGTCATAGGGCGTCGCCGGCATGACGACCTTGAGACCCGGAATGTGCGTGAACACGGGATAGAGGCACTGCGAGTGCTGCGCCGCCGCGCGGAAGCCCGCGCCGTACATGGTGCGAATGACGACCGGAGTTTCGGCCTTGCCGCCGAACATGTAGCGGAATTTGGCGGCCTGGTTGAAAATCTGGTCGAGGCAGACGCCCATGAAGTCGATGAACATGAGTTCGGCCACCGGCCTGAGGCCCGCCGTCGCCGCGCCGACCGCCGCGCCGATGAAGGCCGATTCGGTGATCGGCGTATCCATCACGCGGTCGCCGAATTTCTTGTAAAGACCCTTGGTGACGCCGAGCACGCCGCCCCAGGCTTCTTGCTCGCCGTCGGTACCGGCACCACCGGCGACGTCCTCGCCCATGATGATGACGGTGGGGTCGCGCGACATCTCCTGGGAGAGCGCTTCGTTGATCGCTTGCTGATAGGTAATCTTGCGCGCCATGACGCCCGCCCTCCTCAATAGCTCACATAAACGTCGGTCATGAGATCGGCCGCGGTCGGCTTGGGCGCCGCCTTGGCTTTTTTGACCGCATTTTCGATCTGCGCGAGCACATCGGCGTCGATCTTGTTCAGCTCCGCCGCATCGACCAGCTTGGCGCCCTCGACGCGTTTCCGGAACAGCATCAGGCAGTCCTTCGTGGCTCGAATGTTCTTCACCTCGTCGACGCCGCGATAGGTCTGCGCGTCGCCTTCGAAATGGCCGTAATAGCGATTGAGCTTGACCTCGATGAGCGACGGCCCGCCGCCCGAGCGCGCGCGCTTGATGGCTTCGCCCGCCGCCTCGTAGACCGCGAAGAAGTCATGCCCATCGACCGCGATGCCGGGCATGCTATAGGCCGCCGCGCGATCGGTGAAATCGTCGCACGAGACCGAGTATTTGCTCGAGGTCGCCTCGGCATAGCCGTTGTTCTCGACCACGAAGAGGCAAGGCAGACGCCAGACCGAAGCGAGATTGAGGCTCTCGGCCGTGGTGCCCTGGTTGAAGCCGCCATCGCCCACGAACGCGATCGCGACGCCACCGGTCTTCAAGACCTTGGCCGCGAGCCCCGCGCCGCAGATCAGCGGCGGGCCGCCACCCACGATGCCATTGGCGCCGAGCATGCCCTTGTCGAGATCGGCGATGTGCATGGAGCCGCCTTTGCCGCCGCACAGACCCGCCTTCTTGCCATAGATCTCGGCCATCATGGCGTCGACGTCGCAGCCCTTGGCGATCGAATGGCCATGGCCACGATGCGTGCTGGCGATCTTGTCGCGGCCGTCGAGGTGCATGCAGAAGCCGGTCGCGCTGGCCTCTTCGCCAGCGTAAAGGTGCACGAAACCCGGAATCTCGCCGGTCGCGAATTCGACGTGAAGCCGTTCCTCGAATTCGCGGATCGTCTTCATCATGCGATAGGCCCTCAAGAGATCGGCCTTGCTGAGCTGCATTTCTTCTTCCTCCCTATGCGGTTCGAGCGCCCACGCCGCGTAGTGCGTGCGTCTCGCGTACAAATAAGCCATGTTGTGCGGCTAGCGTCATGGTTCGTTCGATATCGATGCTGAGTGGGCCGTCCTCAGCGAGCCGAACCATGACCTGATCAGCCGGGGCGAACTCTACCTCCCGCTCGCCGTCGAGAGCAACCACCCCGCGCCGGAGCCGGAGCGGTACCGAATCGCCGGTCGAAAGCGCGCTCACCGCCTCGATCCCGACCTCGACGATGATGCCGGGCGCGATCGGCGCGGCGACCACATTGGCGGCCCGCGCCGGCGGGCACAGATCGAGCTTGAGGCCAAAGGGCGCCCGGCGCGAGACCGGTCGGATCAGGCCCGCGATCGAGGATAGACCGATCGCATCCGCCTCGGCAAAGCTGACGAACAACTGGTCGAGGCCCTCGGCGCGCCAGAGCGCCTTGGAGCCGACGAAGAGTTCATCGCTGATGCAAAGATCGACCAGCGCGAGGTCGCTCACTGCCCCATTGACCACGAGGCGGAGCGCCTTGTTGCGGTAGCAAGCCTCCTTGAGGTCGACCCGGCCGGTGGCGACCAGACCGGCGGCCAGACCCGCGATCGTCGCCTCGCGTACCGCAGGGAACACATTGTTGGTTCCGGTCGAGAGCGAGAGCAGCGGCACATCGCCCGCCACGCGAGCGACCAGGCGGTTGGTGCCGTCACCACCCAACACCATGATCGCACCGACACCCTGCTCGACCATGAAGCGCACCGCGCGCAGCGTATCGGCCGGCGAATCCTCGGGCTCGAAGTCGATGAACGTGACCTTTGGCCAGACCTGGCCCTCCGGCAGCGGCAGTTTGAGAGCATGCCGGATACGATCGTTCAGCCCGGAGCCATCGGGCATCAGCATCACTTCGTCGACCCCGGTCATGCCAAGGGCCGAAAATGCGCGCGTCATCATGTTGCGCTTCTCGGCGATCGGAAACACCGAGGCCTGCGCGACCAGCCGGCGAATATCGCGCCCGGCCGCCGGATTGGCGACGATACCGACCTTAGCGCCGCGCGGCTGACTATTGGCCAAATTGGCTCCTTGTTCCGCAAGCCCGCCCAATCAAAGGCCGCTAGAAATACGCGATCCCGTTCGACGCTGCAAAGAGATGAACCCGCGACGCGTCAAACCCGATGGTGCAGGGATCGTCCAAATTGGCGGACGGGCCGATCTTAGTCTTGACGGTCAGGCGATCGGCGCCGAGCTGGACCTCGACGATCATATCGCCGCCCAAGGGTTCGGTGACGTAGACCTTGGCCGGAACGTCGAGCCCGGAATTGGCGCCCGGCCGATAGGCGATCGTGTCGGGGCGCGCGCCAAGTCGCACCTCGACCTCGGCGCCCTTTTCCTCCAGGAGGCGGCGCTGCACGTCGTTCAATATCAGCCGGAAGCTTGGGTGGACCACCGCGACGCCCGAAGTCCCCTGTTCGATCCGACAATTCAGGAAATTCATCGGTGGCTCGCCGACAAAGCCCGCGACCCACTCATTGGCCGGGTGATTATAGATGTCGGAGGGCGTGCCGAATTGCTGCAACACGCCCTCGTGCATGACCGCGATGCTGTCGGCCATCGACATGGCCTCGAGCTGATCGTGCGTGACGTAGATGGTCGTGGTTTCGAGCCGGCGCTGCAAATGCTTGAGCTCGCCGCGCATATGGGCGCGCAACTTGGCGTCGAGATGCGCGATCGGCTCGTCGAACAGGAACACCTTCGGCTCGCGCACGATGGCGCGGCCGATCGCGGTGCGTTGCTTCTGGCCGCCGGAGAGCTGCATAGGCTTGCGATCAAGCAGCATGTCGATTTGCAGGAGCTCGGCGGCCCGACGCACCCGTTTGTCGATCTCCTCGCGATTGACGTTCCGGAGCCTGAGCGGGTTCGCCATGTTCTCGAACACGGTCTTATGTGGATAGAGCGCGTAATTCTCAAACACCATGGCGATGTCGCGCTCTTTGGGCGGCAGTTGATTGACGCGCACAGCGCCGAAGAAAATCTCGCCGGCCGATATGTGCTCGAGCCCGGCCAACATGCGAAGCGTCGATGATTTGCCGCAGCCGGACGGCCCCAGAATGGCGAGAAACGAGTTCTCCGGGCATTTGAGGTTGAGGTCCTTCACCGCGGCGGTCTTGCCGTAATATTTCCAGACGCTCTGGATGTTGACCTCTACCATGTGATCCCTGCTCCGTCCGCGCCGCGCGCTTGCCTTGGTTTGAAACCGGCGATCATTCGCGCACCGCCCCCATCGTCAAGCCGGCCACCAGATAGCGCCGGATCAGGACTCCCAGAAACAGCATCGGCACCGTGGTCACCGCGCCCGCGGCCATGATGCTGCCCCATTGGATGTTTTGCGGCTGCACCAGGGCGATGGTCGCCGCCGGCAGGGTCTTGGCGCCGCCCGAGCCGATGATCGAAGAGAACAAATAGTCGTTCCAGCCGAACAGCACGCAGAGCACGATAAAGGCACCGATGCCCGGCGCGACCAGCGGCATGATCATGCGCAACGCCTGAAGGCGCGTCGAGCCGTCGCACATCGCCGCTTCCTCGATCGCATAGGGCACGTTGTCGAAGAAGCCTTTCAGGATCCAGATCGCGAACGGCAGGTTGAAGGTGGTGTAGGCGAGGATGAGGCCGGGCAGCGTGCCGATCAGGTCGAGCGAGCGAAAGATCGCGTAGAGCGGCACCAGAACCGCGACGACCGGCGCCATGCGCGTCGAGATGATCCAGAAGAACAGGTCGTTCTTGCCGCGAAAATCGAGCCGGCTGAGGGCGTAGGCGGCGGTCGAGCCGAGCACGACCGAAACCAGCGCCGAGCCGAGCGAGGCGATCAGGCTGTTGCCCAGATAGGTGCCGAAATTGAGATCGAGGAACAGGTTCTGATAGTGCTTGGTGGTCGGCTCGAAGGTGAAGAGGAGCGCGGCGCCGCCCCAGTCGCCGGTCGCCGGCAGCTGGAAGGCGTCGAGCAAATCCTTGAACGACGAAAGGAACATGATCAGAAGCGGCAGCAGCGTCCAAATCAAATAGAACGCGACGAACAGGATCGTTGCGACACCGAGGACGCGGCGCGTCGCGGTCGGGTATTGGGCGATCTCGCGTGAGGCCATGGCGCTCTCTAGCCTTCCTCGCGGCCGTGCACTTTGATCTTCCGGCGCGGATCCTCGAACAGTTTGACCAGCACCATGCCGAGCACGATGGTGACCAGGAGGAGCGTCAACGCCACGGCCGCGCCACGCCCGAGTTTGAAGTATTGGAACGAGACGTCGAACAAATAGACCGGCAGCATGTTGGTCGCGTCGGCTGGTCCACCGCCGGTCAGAATCAAGATTGCGTCGATGAATCTGAAATTGTCCATGAAGCGCAGCAGAACCGCGATCAGGAGGAAGGGGTAGATATTCGGCAGCGCGACCGAGATGAAGTTGCGCAGCGGCCCGGCGCCGTCGACCATGTTGGCCTCGAGCTGATCCTGCGGCACACGCTTCAAGCCGGCGAGCGTGATCAACGTGATCAGCGGCGTCCATTGCCAGACGTCGACCGCGACGAGGCCGAACATCGCGATGTCGGAATCGCCCAAGACCGAGGTCGGCCCCAATATGCCGATGCTCTGCAGCAGCCAGTGATACCAGCCAAACGCCCCGTTATAGAGGAAAAGCCAAACCAGTCCGGCGATGATTGGCGCCATCATCATCGGCATCAGGATGATCGTGACGAGAAACTTTTCCAGCTTGGAGCGGTTCAGAATGACCGCGAGCAGCACGCCAAGGCCGACTTCCAGCACCATACACATGGCGCTGTATTTGATCAGCAGCAGCCAGCCGTTCTGGAATTTGCCGTCGGTCGCGAAGCGCGTGAAATTCTTGAAGTCATTCCAGACATCCGGCTGTCCCGCTTCGCCGACGGTGTGCAGGCTCATATAAATCAGCCAGATGAACGGATAGATCGAGATGCCCGCGAGCAGAACGATCGACGGTGTCATCATCAGGAAATAGAAACGGCGCGACGGCGCCGGGTTGAAAGCGTCCGGCCGATAATCGATCTGCCGCACGCCCGTGGGCCGAGCCGCGTCTACGACCGCCTGGGGCGACACGGCGGGTCGGCCCGCGCCAGTGTTGATGGCCTGATCCGTCATTCCGAGCGATCTTCCACGGCGAGCGGTGAGCCGGCCAAACCGATTGTATGCGGGAACGGTGTCGAGATCACAGGGTCGGCGACGCGCTTCGCCGCCGACCCTAGATCCACCTGTCTACGAACCGCCATTGCCATCAGCCGGCGAGTCCGCCGCAGCATCGCCGAACCGATCGGTGCGACCGAAAAGGCTCAGACGTCGTGCATATCGTCGAGTTGCGCCTTGATGCTATTGCAGCACTCCTCGGCCGACTGCTTGCCGGCCACGAGCTTCTGCGCCTCGGTCGCCATGATCTGATGATATTCGTTGGTATTCGGAATCTTCGGGCCGAGCACGAAGTGCGGGTCCTTGATACCGAGGTCATAGACCGCGTCGAAGGTCAGCGCGTTCGGCATGGTGGTCGGACGCTTGCGCGCCGCCGCCACCTCGGGTACCGCGAGCACGGACTTGCGGGTCGGCGTGCCGCCAAGGCCCTTGAGCACCTCGAGCTGGTTGTCTTTCGAGACCGACCAGATCGCGAAAATGTAGGCAGCCCGCTTCAGATCGTCGGACGCGTTGCCGTTGATGCCGATGCCGCCGATGCCGCAATTGGTGCCATTCACCGCCTGCCCGCCATTGACGATCCAGCTCGCCTCGCCCTTCGGGCAGGGCGCATAGGCAGTTTTGCCGCCGGCCGCCGCCGAGGTCTTCTCGTCTTCGATCGAGGCGGCGAACTCGTGATACTGCACTTGCGAGGCCACCTTGCCGGCCTGGTAGACGCTGTTCAGCTCGATCGTGCCATTGGCCAAATTGTCGGGATGGCAAACGTCCGCGTGTTCCTTGTATTTCTGCATGATCAGCACCGACTGCTTATCGCCCCAATTGGTCGGGCCGGGGGTCTTGCTGCCGATCTTGTCGTCGACCGAGAAGTCCTGCCAACGCCCGTTCGCGAACATCATGCGCTGAATGTCGAGCTGGGTGGTCCAGGCGAACGAACCATGATGCTGGGCGTAGCCATAAGGCACGTCCGTACCGCTCTCCTTCAGCTTCTTGAAGAACGCGGTGAACTCGGTGAGGTTCTTCCAGGTCGTGTCGGCCGTGAATTCCATCCGATAGCCATGGTCCTTCTCGAAGTCCTTACTGTACTTCTCGAACAGATCCTGGCGGTAGAATGTGCACGCGACCGCCGCATCGTATGGCAATGCGACGAGACGCTCGCTTGAGTAATAATGGCCGCAGGCGTCGAGGAAGTTCTCGAACCAAACGTCCTTGCCATAGCCCTCGGGGTCTTGCGGCAGGGTATCGTCAGTGAGGTATGGCGTGTAATCGGCATAGTAGTCGGCGAAAGGCGATCCAATCGGCTTGTCTTGCACATAGTTCAGATGGAAGTCGGACTTGCCGCTTCTGAGATCGATGCCGACCTTCTGCTGCACGGTCGGCAGCTGGTCGGTCAGGATTTCGACCTCGATGCCGGTTAGATCGTAGAAGACCTTGAGCTTCTCCTTGATCGCGAAGGACGGCGGCGTGTTCTCCGACATGAACACGAGCTTCGAGCCGCTGTACTGCTTCCACTTCGCATCGTCCGACGACGCGGCGTAAACCGGCCGGCGCGTGATGACCGAGTTCAGCCCGACCGCGATCGACCCCGCGCCAAGCGCCACGGCGGCGCTGCCGCCAAGCTCGAGGAACTTGCGACGGCTGATCGTCTTGTAGAGCGCATTCTTTGGCTTATAGAACATCAATACCCCCTGATTTTAAGTGCCCGTTGTCCCAATCTCGCCTCTGTGCGGCCGCCGCTTTGCTCAGCATGCCAGCGCATTTCTCGGCGCGGACCCGAGCCAGGAAGTCCGCGACGGCGCGCCCTTTCTCGTGGCGCAATGCTTCGATGGGCGCACTAAATCATTGCCGGGGCGGGCGTGTCAATTCGCCACTGGCCCGTAATTCGCCAGTTAAATTCGTTCAGCCTGAGGAAAGTCCAATAGAGGCAAGAAGGCCGGGGAACCGGGCCTCGTCGTGTTTACGCGCCCAAGTCGGAGCGCCACGGTCAGAACATGACCTGTCCCCGGTCGTAGCCGAGCGCTTGGCCGGTGATGTCCTTGGCCGCGGGCGAGGCGAAAAACAGGAACACACCCGCCATATCGTCCGGCTCGATCCAGCCGCGATGAACCACCATCTGGGCGAAATAGGTCTTGCGCACCTCGGGCGTGATGCCGGTCTCGTTCATTTCGGTGCGCGTGGTGCCGGGGCAGACCGCATTCACCGTGATACCGCGCGGGCCGAGCTCGTGGGCCAGCGCGCGCATCATGCCGATCAGACCATGTTTCGACGCGCAATAAGCGGCGTAATCCGCTCCCGCCGCCTTCGACCAGACCGAGCCGGTGAATACGATGCTACCGCCCGAGCCCATATTGGGCACGACCGCGCGCGTGACATAGAATTGGCCGCTCAGATTGATCGCCATGGTGCGCTCGAAAATCTCATCGACCTCGTCGCGCGGCCCGGCGGTCGGCGTTTGGACGCAGATGGCCGCGTTGTTGATCAGCACGTCCAGCGGCCCGAGCGCGCCGACCTTGTCATAGACCTCGGCGCGGTTGGCGATATCGCAGCGCACGGCGCGAACAGCGCGCCCGGTCGCGCGTTCGAGCGAAGCCGCCGCCGGCACGACCTGTTCGCCCGAGGCCAGGATCGCGACCTCCGCCCCCGCCTCGGCAAAGGCTTTGGCCAACGCATAGCCGATCCCGCGCGACGCGCCGGTGATCAGCACGCGCTTGCCCGCCACATCGAATGGACCCATATGAGCATCTCCCTCGACGAGCCCGAGCTTGCCCAAGGTGCCGACCCCTGGCAAGTATGGCGCGGTTGGCCCCGGAGGACCTGTGTACGGACCTGAAAATCTGCGGACTTATGGCATCTTGCTGCGTGCGAGCCGCGTGCTGATCAGTGCCGAGCGCGTGGCGGGCCGCGAGATCTTGAAATTCCCCGGCGGCGGCACCGAAGCCAACGAGACCCCGGAACAAGGCCTCATTCGTGAGTTCCACGAGGAATGCTCGATTCTGATCAGGCCACTCCGGCTGCTCCATGCGCCGGGCACGCTCTTGAGCCCGTGGACCCACACCAATTACACGCCGATGTACTATCTGGTGGAAGGCGAAGGCGAAGTAAGCACACCCGCGCACGAACCGGTCGAGATGCGCTTTTTGACACCTGACGAGGCCATCGCCAGCGGCCTGATGGCCGATCCCGAGATCCTCGCGCTCAAGCGTGCGCTGGTTCGGTGAACGCCTCGCACAAGGTCAAGGATCCGGTTTGCGGGATGAGCGTTGATCCGCTCACCGCAAAACACAAAGCGGCACACGACGGCACGAGTTATTTTTTCTGCGGCGCCGGCTGCCGGACAAAGTTCATGGCCGCGCCCTCGCGTTATCTGAGCCCACAGCCGGCCAAGCCGAGCCCGGCGCCGGCCCCTAAGGGCACCGTCTACACCTGCCCGATGCACCCCGAAATTCGCCAGATCGGCCCGGGCGCCTGCCCGATCTGCGGCATGGCGCTCGAGCCCGAGCAGGCGAGCGCGGAAACCGGCCCCAACCCCGAGCTCGCCGACATGACGCGGCGCTTCTGGATCGGGCTCGCGCTGACGTTCCCGGTGATCGCGCTCGAAATGGGCGGCCACCTCACCGGGCTTCACATGCTGGTGCCGAAAAACATTTCGCTCTGGCTCCAGCTCGCGCTCGCGACGCCCGTGGTGCTGTGGGCGGGCTGGCCCTTCTTCGTGCGCGGCTGGCATTCGATCGTCAGGCGCCGGCTCAATATGTTCACGCTGATCGCCATCGGCACCGGGGTGGCCTGGGCCTATAGCGTCGTCGCGGTGCTGGCGCCTAGCGCCTTCCCCGCCGCGTTCCGCGCTCATGACGGCACGGTCTCGGTCTATTTCGAGGCCGGCGCGGTGATCACCGTGCTCGTGCTGCTCGGTCAGGTGCTCGAGCTCAGGGCGCGCGAGCGCACGGGCGGCGCGATCCGCGCGCTGCTCGGCCTCGCGCCGAAAACCGCGCGGCGCCTGAACAGCGACGAGACGGAAACCGAGATCGCGCTCGAAGCGATCGCGGTCGGCGATCGGCTCCGCATCCGTCCCGGCGAGAAGGTGCCGGTCGATGGGCGCGTGATCGAGGGTCGCTCCGCGCTCGATGAATCGATGGTCACCGGCGAATCCATGCCAGTCACCAAATCGGTCGGCGATGCGCTGATCGGCGGCACGATCAATCAAAGCGGCGCGCTGATCATGCGGGCGGAAAAAATCGGCCGCGACACCATGCTGGCGCGTATCGTGCAGATGGTGGCCGAGGCGCAAAGAAGTCGCGCGCCAATCCAGCGTCTCGCCGACCTAGTCTCTTCCTGGTTCGTGCCGGCGGTCGTCGCGGTCGCCATGCTCGCCTTCGCCGGTTGGTCGAGCTGGGGGCCATCGCCCTCGCTTGCCTATGGACTGGTCACGGCGGTCGCGGTCTTGATCATCGCCTGCCCGTGCGCGCTTGGTCTCGCGACGCCGATGTCGATCATGGTCGGCGTCGGGCGCGGCGCGTTGATCGGCGTTCTGATCAAGAACGCCGAGGCGCTCGAACGGTTGGAAAAGGTCGATACGCTGGTGGTCGACAAGACCGGCACGTTGACCGAGGGCAGACCGGTCGTGACCGCGATCGTGCCCGCCGCCGGAATCGACGAGACCGAGCTTCTGCGCCAGGCGGCCAGCCTCGAGCGGGCGAGCGAGCATCCTCTGGCGCACGCCATCGTCGCGGCGGCTGAGGCACGCGGGCTCGCGCTCGCGCCGGTTACGGCATTCGATAGCCTGAGCGGCAAGGGCGCCAAGGGCACGATCGAGGGCCGCGCCATCATGCTCGGCAATGCGGCGTTCCTCGCCGAGCACGGCATCGAGACGCGAGCCATGGCCGAGCGGGCCGATGCGCTGCGCGCCGATGGCGCGACCGCGATCTTCGCCGCGCTCGAAGGAAGGCTTGCCGGCATTTTCGCGATCGCCGATCCGATCAAGGCGACCACGCCGGCGGCGATCGACGCGCTCACGCGCGCGGGCCTTCGCATCGTCATGCTGACCGGCGACAACCTCAGAACCGCGCAAGCGGTTGCGCGCCGGCTCGGCATCGCCGAGGTCGAGGCCGAGGTACTGCCCGATCAAAAGAGCGCCGTGGTCGAACGGCTGAAGCGCGCCGGGCGCGTGGTCGCCATGGCGGGCGATGGGGTGAACGATGCGCCGGCCCTGGCCGCGGCCGATGTCGGCATCGCGATGGGTTCGGGAACGGACGTCGCGATCGAAAGCGCGGGCGTCACGCTTCTCAAGGGCGATCTCAACGGCATCGTGCGCGCGCGCCTCCTCTCGCGCGCCACCATGCGCAATATCCGCCAGAACCTCTTCTTCGCCTTCGCCTACAACGCGGCGGGCATCCCGATCGCGGCGGGCGTGCTCTACCCCTTCTTCGGCATCACGCTCTCGCCGATCATCGCCGCGGCGGCCATGGCGCTCTCGTCGGTCAGCGTGGTCGGCAATGCGCTCCGCTTGAGGCTGGCGGCAAGCGCGCGGGATTGAGCGCTCAGACCGGCACGCGCGCGACGATCAGCTTGATCATATCGCGAAAAAGGAACCGCTCCTCGATCATGATCAATCCCGCCTCGCTCACATGGCGCG
Source organism: Rhizobium sp. Q54 (assembly GCA_945892755.1). GTDB lineage: Bacteria > Pseudomonadota > Alphaproteobacteria > UBA828 > UBA828 > SHWC01. The sequence goes on from CAMDDO010000002.1 coordinate 23,743, forward strand.
CGGTCTCGCGGTCAAAGCCTGCGCCATAAGCAAAGCGCACCCATGGCGACCAGAGCCATTGCACGAAGCGGCGAACCGGGTGTCGGGAATAGACATATTCGAGCAAGCGGATCTCGCCACCCGGGCGCACGATGCGCTTCAATTCCAACAACGTGGGGTGCTGATCGTCGGGCGCGAGTACGCAAAATAAGAACGTCGCGACCGCTGCATCGAAGCCCGAATCGGCGAATGCTGTATGCCTGATATCCATTTGCGCCAGGCGCGCGACAATGCCGAGAGCGGCGGCCTTGGCCTTGGCCCGTCCCAGCATGGCGCGCGACAAATCGATGCCGACGACCCAGGTGCCCGGCGCATAGAACGGCATGTTGCAGCCCGTGCCGACGCCCGCATCGAGCACGGCGCCATTCAAACCTGCGAATAGGACGGGACGGAGCGGACGATAGCGCTTGGTTTCAAACGACCGGTCGAGCCGATCATAGAAACGCGCTATGCGCTCATATTTGGCGCGGATCGAGCCATGACGCATCGTCGTGCTCCATCTCCGCGCCGATCAGCCCGCCCGACGCGCGGTCGCGATTGACCGCGCCAACATAGCGAAGTCTCGACCTGGAATCAGTCGACTTCCCAAGTCTGGCCGTCGCGCCGATCGATCATGAGTTTGTGCACCAGGCTGCCATCCGCCGTCGTGATCTCGGCCGCGAATGAAAAATCGCCGCCGGGCTCGAGCTTGCCAATCTTGAGACGCTTATTGTTGGCGATCAGCGCCGCGAGTTTTTTCGTCACCTCGTCGGCGGTGAGCAAGCGGGCGAAGCCATGCCGCGCCATGCCGGCCTTGCCGTGTTTTCCTGCCTCATCGCCACCCATCATGCCCGAATGACCTTTCATCATGCCGTGCATGTCATGGCCCTTCATGCCGCCTTGCGGAGGATGTGCGCCGCCCCCTTTCATCATCTCACCCATCATCGCCATCATGCGGCCACACATCATCGTGTTCGTGCCGTCCATCTGCATGGCCTCGGCGGCGGCTTCGTCGTCGCCGACGGCGGGCGCCGGCGTGCTGGAATCGGGACTCGTCGCAGCACCTTCATCCGGGTGGTGCGCGTCGGCCTGCTGATCCTTGTCCTGCGCGAACGCGCCGCCTGAGAACGCGAGGCCAAAGGCCAGCGCGGAGATCAATGCGAGTTTGCGAGCATTCATGACGCACTCCTATCGTAATATGCGCACCGGAAATCGCGGCTCGCGCCGGCGCGCGGTTGATCGGCAGGATCGAAGCGTGCCGCCGCCCAGGCCTTGACCTGGCGCAAACGCGCCGATCACGTCTCGGTGATCATGCGCGCCAGAGCCGGCTCTCATGCTTGGTCATGGCTCAGTTCACCTCGATCGGACCCTTCATGCCGACCTCGGGATGGCCGGGCATGTTGCACGAGAACTCGAAGCTGCCGGCCTTGCTGAAGGCCCAGACGATCTCCTTGGTCTCGCCGACCTGGATCACGACCGTATTGCCGGCCGAGGCATGCTGGGCGGCATGTTCAGGCGATGTCATGTCCATATCCATCTCGGCCATATGCGTCATCATTTCGCGCGCGACTTCCTGATAGGCCGGGTCGCCGATCGTCAGTTCATGCGGCTGCTCGCCCTTGTTTGTGATGACAAGCCGGATGGTCTCGCCGGCCTTGGCATCGATTTTCTCGATGTCGAATTTTATTTCCGACGCCTCGACAGTGATGGTTCGCGACACCTTGGCGGGATCGCCCTTCATGCCGAAAGCCGAGGTGTCGGCCAATTTGGTCTCGAATTTCTCCATGCCGGCCATGTGGCCCTTATCATGGGATTTCTTGCCATCTTCATGGCCGCTGCTGCCGGCGAACGCACCGCCCGAAAGCAATGCGACAAGGCTCAGCGCATAGAACGAAAATAAAATCGATCGAATCACGGATACTCTCCATCAAGGATGTGGGTTACCAACGTCAAAACCAGAAGCGCAGGCCAAGGCGCACTGTCGCTTCCGATGGGTCTTCGCCGTCGTCGCGGGCGAGCCTTCCGGTTTCGCCAAGCTTCCGAGCCCAGACGAGATCGACATAGGGCGCGAACTTGCGCGCGATCTCGTAGCGCAGCTGCAAGCCGAGCTCGATCTCGCTGAGTCCGGCGCCGATGCCGGCCTCCTCGACATCCTGGGCGAACAGATTCGCTTCGAGATGCGGCTCGGCGATCAGCCGCTGCGTGATCAAGAGATCGAAGCTCTGTTCGAGGCGAAGCGAGACATCGCCTTCGGTCGAGACAAACAGGCTGGCCTCGGTCTCGAAGAAATAAGGCGCGAGGCCAACCACGCTGGCCGCGAGATAGGTTTCATCGATCGGCTCGAAGTCGTGGCGCAAACCAACAAGCGCGTCCCAGAAATCGTCGAAATTCCAGCCATAATAGAGCTGCGCCTCGGCGTCCTCGACATCGCCGTCGGGCACGTGACCCTCCGAGCGCAGCCAGACCCGCTCATAGTCGCCACCGACCCAGCCATCGATATCCCAGGTGAACAGGCCGTCATCCTGCGGCGAATAATCGAGCTCGGTCTTGATCATGTTAAAGATCGAGGCGTCTTCGGCGTGTTGCACCAGGCCGGGTTCTTCCGCCGCGACCGATGTGGCGGCGAGCGCGATAACGCCGACCGCGACACTGAAAAGAGCGCGCCGCATCAGCTCCCCCCGTGGCCGGCGTGCGCTTTGCCGCTCTTGCCCGGCGAGAGCGAGACCTCGCCGCCATCCGGCGTGAGCTCGCTCGATGCCACGCCCGGCGGCTCGACGATGAAGGCCGTCATCATGCCCGAGACCATGTGATAGAGCAGGTGACAGTGCAGCGGCCAGGCGCCGACCTCGCGCGCGGTCAATACCACGGACACGGTTTGCCCCGGCGGCACGATGACGGTGTCCTTCAGCGGCTTACGGTCGGCCTGGCCATTCTCGACTTCGAAGAACTGGCCATGCAGGTGCATCGGATGCGCCATCATGGTCTCGTTGACCAAGGTCAGGCGCACGCGTTCGCCAAAGCGCACGCGGATCGGCTCGGCCTCCTCGAAGCGCGCGTCGTCGAGCGTCCAAACATAGCGCTCCATATTGCCGCTCAGGCGCATGGTGATCGTGCGCGTCGGTTCCGCCGTATCGGCGTTCTTGCGGAGCGCGCGCAGGTCCTTGTAGGCCAGCACCTTGGTGCCGGGCGGCGCGCCGGCGGCCCAGCCGAGCGGGCGCCCCGTCACCGCATCATTTGCGCTTGCGCCATGATCCATGCTGGCCATCGCGCCATGGTCCATGCCCGCCATCGCCCCATCGTCCATGCCCGCCATCACGCCGTGGTCCATCCCAGCCATGTCATGGGCGGCACCCATATCGGCCATGCTCAGCAGCGCGCGCGGACGCCGCTCGGGCATGGTGCCTTGTTGACCTTCGGCGGTCGCCAGCGTGGCTCGCGCATAGCCCATGCGGTCGATCGATTCGGCGAAGAGGGTGTAGGGAATGTCCTCCTTGGGCTCGACGATCACGTCATAGCGCTCGGCGACACCCATTCGGATCTCATCGACCGGCACCGGGTTCACGTCGTTGCCGTCGGAAGCGACCACGGTCATCTTCAAGCCCGGAATGCGCACGTCGAAGAACGTCATCGCCGCGCCGTTGATCAAGCGCAGGCGAACGCGCTCGCCTTTCTTGAAGACAAAGGTCTCGTTCTCCTCGGGCGTCTTGCCGTTGACCAGAAACGAATAGCCGGTGACATCGGCCAAGTCGGTCGGGTCCATCAGCATGTCGCCCCAATCCAGGCGATCGTTGAGCGCCGCGCCGAATCCTTGTGTCTCGGCATCCCGGGCGAAGTCGATCAGCGTGCGCTTGTTGACATTGTAATAGCCCGGGTCTGCCTTGAGATTGCGCAGCACCGCGTCCGAATCCTCGGCCGTGATATCGCCCAGCAGCACGACATAGTCGCGGCTGGCCTTGAATGGCGTGGCCTTGGCCGGCTCGATCACGATGGCGCCGAGCACGCTCTGGTCCTGCGTGCCCGAATGGCTGTGATACCAGTAGGTGCCGCTCTGGCGCAGCTTGAAGGTGTAGCTGAAGGATTCGCCCGGCTTGATGCCGAGAAAGCCGTTGAAGCCGGGCGCGCCGTCCATCACCCCTGGCAAAAGGATGCCGTGCCAGTGAACCGAGGTCTCTTCATCAGTCTTGTTGATCACGATGACGGTCGCGTCCTCGCCCTCGCGCCAGCGGAGCGTTGGCCCCGGCACGCCGCCATTGATGGTCAGCTTATCGGCGGCTTGTCCGTCGACCGTGATGGTCGCTTCCTCGACCGTCAATTGATAGGTGCCGGCAGAAGCCGGCGCGACGCTCAGCACGCCAGCCGTGAGCGCGTACGCCGCGTAACGACAAATCATGACCTGACCTCGAACCTAGAACAAACAAGTGCCAAGGCGCCGCGCGCGCGTCTCTAGGCGCGCGCAACGCATGAGGAGCCGGTCCAACAGGGCCGGCGCTTCTCTAGGTTCGCGGTGGGCCGAGTAGCGGGGGAAGGTCGAGACCGCTCACAAGCCGGCTTTCAGCCGGGGCGAAACGGGTGCTTCGGGTCGCAGGCACGACGAGCACGGGGCTCACCGGCACCGCGAACGAACTCAACACGACATGGCACGAAACGGCTCCGCCTGCGCCGTCATGAGCGCCAGCGCCTTTCGCCTCATCCCCATGACAGGGGCCGGCGACGCCATCGTCCGGATGCGCCGATCCGGCGTGATGCGAGAGCGGCGGACCCTCGGCATGGCCAATCGGGCCAAGAGGCGCGAGCAACAGCGCAAACACCGCCAGCACGACGCTCAAGCGTCGCACAATTCGAAGCGGGTGAAGCGTGAATCCCTTCAGCATCGGTCCTAAGAATGGGGAGCCATATCGGCCGGGTCAATCCCCGGTCTTGGAAGCGTCCGCGTTTCGGGTCACAATGCGCCCGCTCCGCCACGCCGGCGGACCTTGACCGAGCCCGCATTGCCGGACCCCTCCCGATGAGCCGCAAACCGCAAGCGCCCGAGCCCGCGCCCGCCAAGGATTCCGCCAACCCGCTCTGGGGTGGCCGGTTCGAGGCGGCGGCGGCCGATATCTTGCAGGCAATCAACGCCTCGATCGATGTCGACAAGCGGCTCTATGACGAGGATATCGCCGGTTCCAAAGCGCATGCGGAGATGTTGGTGGCGACCGGCATCATCGCCGTCGCTGACGGCGCCGCGATCCTCCAGGGCCTTGAAACCGTACGCCAGGAGATCGCGGGCGGCCGTTTCGCCTTCGATGTCGGGCTCGAAGACATCCATATGAACGTCGAGGCTCGGTTGGCGCAGCTGATCGGCGCGCCGGCCGGGCGACTGCACACCGCGCGGTCACGCAACGACCAGGTCGCCACCGATTTTCGGCTTTGGGTGCGCCGCGCGCTTGAGCGCACCGACCTCGAGCTCAAGGCCCTGCAAGCCTCGCTCATCGAGCGGGCCGAAGAACAGGCCGATACGATCATGCCCGGTTTCACCCATCTTCAGGCGGCCCAGCCCGTGACCTTCGGCCACCATTTGCTCGCCTATGTCGAGATGTTCGGGCGCGATCGTGGCCGCATGAGGGATTGCGCGGCGCGGCTCAATGAGTGCCCGCTTGGCGCCGGTGCCCTGGCCGGCACCTCGTTCCCGATCGACCGGCACGGAACCGCGACCGCGCTCGGCTTCGCCGCTCCGTGCGAGAACTCGATGGATGCGGTCTCGGCGCGCGATTTCGCGCTCGAGGCGCTGGCGGCGTGTGCCATCGCGGCGACGCATCTCTCGCGCATCGCGGAAGAGATCGTGTTGTGGTCGAGCGCGCAATTTGGCTTCATCAGGCTCTCCGACCGCTTCACCACTGGCTCCTCGATGATGCCGCAAAAGCGCAACCCGGACGCGGCCGAACTGGTGCGCGGCAAGGCGGGGCGCATTCTCGGCGCCTTTGTCGCGCTGGCCGCGACGATGAAAGGCCTCGCGCTGACCTATTCGAAGGACATGCAGGAGGACAAGCCGCCGGTGTTCGACGCCTTCGATGCGCTTTCCCTATGTGTGCGCGCGAGCGAGGGCATGGTGCGCGACCTCGTGGTCAATCGGGACGCGATGGAAGCGGCCGCCGGCACGGGCCATTCGACCGCGACCGACCTCGCCGACTGGCTGGTGCGCGCGCTCGGCCTGCCGTTCCGCGAGGCGCATCACGTCACCGGGCGGATCGTGCGCGCCGCCGAGGTGAAAGGGCTTGCACTCGCGGCGCTTTCGCTCGATGACATGCGCGTGATCGAACCGCGCGTCACCGCCGATGTCTTTGGCGTGCTTACCCCGGCGCGCTCGGCCGCGAGCCGCACGAGCTATGGCGGCACGGCGCCGACCCAGGTTCGCAAACAAATCGCACGCGCGAAGGAGAGGTTCCTGTGATCCGCAAGCTCAGCCTCTTGCTGACCATCGCGCTCGCGCTCGGCTTATTCATCGCCCTGAGCGGCTGCGGCAAGAAGGGCCAGCTCGAACGGCCGCCGAAAGAGGCGTCGGCGTTTGCGCTCGATCGCCGCTCCGCCTGAGCCATCGGCATGGACGCCTTTACCTACCGCGGTGAAAGCGGCGCGCGCGAGCTTGGCGCCGATGGCCTCGCGCTGCGCGCGGTCGCCGATTCGGTCGGCACGCCGTTCTATTGCTATTCCTCTTCTGCGCTCGAGGCGCGCTACGGTGCCTTTGCCGCCGCGCTAAGCCCCGCTCGCGCGCGCATCTGCTTTGCCGTCAAGGCGAACGACAACCTCGCGGTGATCCGCACCCTCGCCCGCCTCGGCGCCGGCGCCGACGTGGTCTCCGGGGGGGAAATGTTGGCCGCGCTCAAGGCTGGCGTTGCGCCGGCCAACATCGTCTTTTCCGGCATCGGCAAGACCGCCGCCGAGATGGCGGCAGCGCTCGACGCCCGGATCGGTCAGTTCAACGTCGAATCCGAGCCCGAGCTTGAGCGCCTGGCCGAGGTCGCGGCGGCGCGAAACCAGCGTGCCTCGATCGCGCTCCGCATCAACCCCGACATCGACGCCGGCACGCATGAAAAAATCGCGACCGGGCGGAAGCGCGACAAATTCGGCGTGCCCTATGATGAGGCGTCCGCGCTTTATGCGCGCGCCGCGGCGCACGCGTCGCTGCAGATCGTCGGCATCGCCATGCATATCGGCTCGCAATTGACCCGGCTTGACCCCTTCGAGGCGGCGTTCGAGCGCGCGGCCAAACTGGTCGAGACGCTGCGTCGCGAGGGTCGTGCGATCACCCGGCTCGATCTTGGCGGCGGGCTTGGCATTCCCTATCACAATGAGCTGCCGCCCTCGCTCGAGGCCTATGGCGCGTTGATCACGAGGATCGAGAAGCGCCTCGGCATCGAGATCACGGTCGAGCCCGGGCGCTGGCTGGTCGGGCCGGCAGGCGTGTTGATCGCCCGCGTGATCTATGTGAAGCACAATGGCGAGAAAACCTTCGTGATCGTCGACGCGGCGATGAACGATCTGATCCGCCCAACCCTCTATGGCGCGCATCATCGCATTCTGCCGCTGCGCGAGGCCGCGGCCGACGCGCCGCTCGAGACGGTCGATGTCGTCGGCCCGGTCTGCGAGAGCGGCGACGTGCTCGCATTCGGCCGACCACTGCCAAAGCTCGAGGCCGGCGACCTGATCGCGCTGATGGATGCCGGCGCCTATGGCGCGGTGATGTCGTCGGCCTATAACGGCCGCCCGCCCGCGCCCGAGGTGATGCTCAAGGACGGCCGCCATGCCGTGGTCCGCCCGCGCCTCACGATCGATGCGCTGCTCGCGCGCGACGTGCTGCCGGCGTGGCTAGGTTAGCGCCGCCTTGCCTTCAGCGTCGCCTCGATGGTGCGCGCAAGCTCATCGAGCGAGAACGGCTTGGCGATGACATGATTCACGAGGGCGCTTAGATTGCGCGCGCGCGCCTGCTGGTCGGCAAAGCCGGTCATCAGCACGATCGGGAGGCCGGGCCACTCCTTGGCCACTTTGAGCGCGAGGCTGACACCGTCGAGCTCTGGCATCACGATGTCGGAAAGCAGAAGGTCGAACGCGTCCCCTTCCAGCGCCTGGAGCGCCTCGATGCCATCGGCGACCGCGGTGACCTCATGGCCGGAGGCCGTGAGGCCGCGAACGAGAACCTCGCGGAGCGGCGCTTCATCCTCGGCGACCAGGAGCTTGGCCATGACGCCTTCCTCTACCGCAAGGTCATGCCCTGCCGGCTCAGCCTTGCCCGTTCTGGGCGAAACGGATCGACAGATTCTTGGCGCCTTGTGGCGGCCCGGTAAGGCGGGTGGTGAAGGCGGTCGCGCCGCCCGCATCGAGCGCGTCGTGCTCGGCGGCGAAGGTCCAATGATGCAGCTCTCGGTCATCGGCGTCGAGCAACGCGACTCGAATTGCCGGCACCGCTTGGAGCTCGGGCGAGATATTCTCGATTTCACCCGTTATGACCAGGATCGCGACGCCGCTCTCGACCGTTTCCCGCCGCTCGACATTGCGGAAGCGAAGCCCGTGCGCCTCGTTGCTCGCCATCTGAAAGCCGAGCGCGTGGTAAAGACGCGCCGCCGCCGGCCACGCCGAAACGATCGATTCGCGCGCCGCCAGCCCACCCGCCACCACGATCAGGAGCGCGAGCGCGAGCGCCATCCAGCCAACCCGGTCGGCGCGGCGTCGCCGCTCGACCAGGACCGGCAGGTTGGAGCCGGCCGGCATGGCGCGTGGCCCGCTCAAGGGCGGCAGGACGTCGACGCGCCGAGGCATGTCGGCCGGCGGCTCCTGGCGCCATGTGTTCGCGCACTTGGCGCAGCGGACCGTCCGGCCGTTTTGTCCGAGTGCCGACGGGTCCACCAGATATCGCGTCCCGCAGGACGGACAACTCAAGATCATGCGCTCAGGTCCGATTTTGCGTAAGTTATAGGAATACATCTCGCGGCACGCAAGGCAACGCCGCGACTGCTACGCATAGGTGAACGCCAGTGTTGTTCCGCCGTCCAGTCAAACCACCTGCGGCCGAGGGGGCCTTCATCCGATTCGAATCGGTTGGCCTGCGCTACGGTCTTGGCCCCGAAGTGCTGCACGATATCAGCTTCTCGCTCGAACCAGGCGAGTTTCGCTACATTGTCGGGCCGAGCGGTGCGGGCAAGACCTCGCTGCTCCGCCTGCTCTACCTGGCGCACCGCCCAACGCGCGGCCTGATCGGGGTGTTCGGCCACGAGATCGCGACCGCCTCGCGCGCCGACCTGGCCGGGCTGCGCCGGCGCATCGGCGTGGTGTTCCAGGATTTCCGACTGCTCGACCATCTGACCGCGCACGAGAATGTCGCGCTGCCCTTGCGCATCGCGGGCGCGAACGAAGCCGAGGCGCGCGAGCACGTCACCGAGATTCTGACCTGGGTCGGCCTGGCCGATCACATGCACGCGCGACCGGCTACGTTGTCGGGAGGCCAAAAGCAGCGCGTCGCGATCGCCCGCGCCGTGATTACCCGCCCTGACCTCCTGGTCGCCGACGAGCCGACGGGCAATCTCGACGACACGCTCGGCTTTCGCCTCATGCATCTTTTCGAGGAACTCAATCGAGTCGGCACGACCGTATTGATCGCCACGCACAGTGAAACCCTGATCGCACATAACCCGCACCCGGCCATGCGTCTTTCGGCGGGCATGCTGGACGTGCCGGGGTCACTCGCGGCATGACGCGCAAGCGCAGCCCGATCGTGCCGCTCGGCCGCGATGCCGCGAGCCGGTTTCTGCCCGTCGTGTTCGGTTTGATGGTCTATTTGGCCGGCCTTTCGCTCGCCGCCGTGCTGGTGCTGAGCGGCGCGGTCGAGCAGATCAGCCGACAGGGCATCGACGTGCTGACGGTCGAGGTGCCGCCCGACGAAGCGGGCGAAACCGCCGAGCGTGCGGCGCGCGTGCTCGCACGCTTGGAAGCGAGTCCCGACGTTGCGGCGGCGCACCTCATTTCGGACTTCGAGGTGCGCGCCTTGCTGCGCCCTTGGCTGGGCGCCGACCCCCTGCCCGACGACTTGGCCATACCGCGGTTGATCGACGTAACGCTGAAGCCGAACGCCGAGATTACCGCGAGCGCCCTTGCCGAATCGCTCGCGGCCGAGGTGCCTGGCGTCCGCATCGACGACCCAAAAATCTGGCTCGACCGGCTCGGCACGTTCGGACGTTCACTCGCCTTGGTCGCCGGCATCATTGCGGCGCTGGTGATCGCCGCCACCGCGGTCATGGCGGTGGTCTCGACACGCATGGCGATTTCGGTTCATCGCGATCTGGTCGAGCTCCTGCACCTCATGGGTGGGCGCGATACGTTCGTCGCGCGCCTGTTTCAGTTCCAGGCGTTTCGCGTCGGGCTGATCGGTGGCGTGATTGGCGCCGCGCTCGCCGCGCTCACGCTGCTCGGTCTGGAACAGGCCGGGCGCCGACTCGACGGCCTGCTCTTCATCGAAGCCGGGCTCGATCCAATTGGCTTCGCCGCGATCGGCGCCCTGCCAATCCTTACCGCCGCGCTGGCCATGCTGACGGCGCGCATGACGGCGCTCGGCGCGCTGCGCCGATTGCCATGACCCGCACGCCCGGGCGCCCACACCTCGTGGCCCGTGCGCTGCTGCTCACGCTTGGCCTGCTCGTGCTGATCTGGTGCGGCGGCCTCGCGGCCTTCGCGTTCTCGATCCCAACCGAGCCCACGGACCGCACCAGCAGGGCGGATGGCATCGTGGTTCTGACCGGCGGCAGCGAACGGATCGAGGAAGGCCTCCGGTTGCTGCGCAGCGGCCTTGGCCGCAAGCTTCTGGTCAGCGGCGTGGCCGAGGGGCTGACGCTCGAGGACGTGCTCGGCGCCGCTGAGGCGGGGGCCGAAGAAGTGGCGTGCTGCGTGGAGTTGGGCCATACTGCCGAAAATACGGCGGGCAATGCGAGCGAAGCCGCACGCTGGATGACGCAGCAAGGCTTCAAGAGCCTCTGGCTCGTCACCGGTAGTTATCACATGCCTCGCAGCCTGCTTGAGTTTCGCCGCGCCATGCCCGAAGCGCGGGTGATCGCCAATCCGGTGTTCCCGGGACATGTCAAGGTCGAGCAATGGTGGCGCTTTCGCGGAACGGCGAGATTGATCGCAAGCGAGTACGCGAAGTACCTGGGGGCGAGCTTGAAGGCCCTCCTGCCGAACTCGCCTACGCCAAGCAAGGCTTCGTGACCACGATCCGTTCGGCCCTGTGTACCGCGGCCTTCTATACGTGGGCCATTCTGATCGGCACGGTCATGATCCCGATGATGCTCCTGCCTCGGCCGATCTTTGGTTGCTTCGTGCAGGCTTGGTCCCATGGCAATCAGCTTCTGCTGCGCTACATCACCGGGATCCGGGTCGAAATTCGCGGGCGCGAATACATTCCAACCGGCGCGGCCATCGTCGCGTCGAAGCATCAGTCGGAGTGGGAGTCGAACGCCTTTCTCCACCTGCTGCACGACCCGGTCTATGTCATCAAGAAAGAGCTGTTCTACGTCCCGTTTTACGGCTTCTTCGCGATGCGAATGGGCATGATCTTCATCGACCGGCGCGGCCACGCAAAATCGCTGCGTCACCTCGTGAAATTGGCCCAGGACCGTGTCGCACACGGTCGGCCCATCGTGATTTTTCCCGAGGGCACGAGAATCACGCCCGGGCGCAGGGCCGGCTATCGGCCAGGTGTCGCCGCGCTCTACACCGGGCTGAACATACCGGTCGTCCCGGTAGTGCATAATTCCGGCCTCCATTGGCCGAAGAAATCATTTCGTAAATATTCCGGCACCATCATTCTCCAGTTCCTGCCACCGATTCCTCCAGGACTACCGCGGCAGGACTTCATGCAACGACTGGAGGCAGAGATGGAGGCGGCCTCGGCGCGGCTTTTGGCGGAGTGTGTCGAACGGCGCAAGACGCGAACCGCCTGATTCCAGCCGCTCGATTTCGAACAAAATAAGAACATATGCTTGACGATACCGAGCCTCGGAGCCAGACTTTTTGGCCCGGCACTTGACCGCCCCTGAGCCCGAGTCACCGCTATTCGACCGGAGAATGCCGTGTCGACAACCCTGATGACCCCGATCGCCAATCAGATCTGGGACATGAAATACCGCTTCAAGGCCGCCGACGGCGCGCCGATCGATCGGACTGTCCAAGATAGCTGGCGGCGGGTGGCGCGCGCGCTGGCAGCACCCGAGGCCGAGCCCGAACGTTGGGTCGAACCCTTTTACCGGGCGCTCGACGGCTTCAAGTTCCTGCCGGCGGGGCGCATCATCGCGGGCGCCGGCACAGAACGGAACGTCACGCTTTTCAATTGCTTCGTGATGGGCCGCATTCCCGACGACATGTCGGGCATTTTCGAGCATCTCAAGGAAGCCGCCCTGACCATGCAGCAGGGCGGCGGCATCGGTTACGACTTTTCGACGCTCAGGCCCAAGGGCGCGCCAGTCAAAGGCGTCGGTGCCGATGCCTCGGGCCCGCTCTCGTTCATGGACGTGTGGGACGCGATGTGCCGCACCATCATGAGCGCCGGCCATCGGCGCGGCGCGATGATGGCGACGATGCGTTGCGATCACCCCGATATCGAGGCCTTCATCGAGGCCAAGCGCGACCCTGGCCGGCTGCGCATGTTCAACCTCTCGGTCCTGGTGACTGATGCCTTCATGGCGGCGGTCAAGGCCGACGACTCTTGGCCGCTTAGCTTCGACGGCGCCGTGTTCAAGACCGTGCAGGCGCGCGAGCTGTGGCAGACCATTATGCGTGCGACCTATGCCTATGCCGAGCCGGGCGTCATCTTCATCGACCGCATCAACCGCGCCAACAACCTCAATTATTGCGAGGAAATCTTCGCGACCAATCCGTGTGGCGAGCAACCGCTCCCGCCCTATGGTGCGTGCCTATTGGGCTCGATCAATTTGGCCGCGCTGGTCGAGCGCCCCTTCGAGCCCGACGCCGCCGTCGATGATGCCGCATTGGGGCGGCTCGTCGCCGTCGCGGTTCGGATGCTCGACAACGCGATCGAGGTGTCGCGCTTTCCGCTGCCGCAGCAGGCCGCCGAGGCGCGCGCCAAGCGGCGCATCGGGCTCGGCGTTACCGGCCTCGCCGACGCCCTGATCATGTGCAATGTGCGCTACGGCCGGTCCGAGGCACTCGCCCTGACCGAACGCTGGCTCGGCACGATTCGAAGCGCCGCTTATCGCGCCTCGGTCGAAATCGCCAAGCAGAAGGGCGCCTTCCCGCTATTCGACGCGGCGCGCTATCTGGCAGGCGAGACGATCAAGGCGCTGGAGCCAGAGCTGCGTGAGGCGATCGGCCGCCACGGCATTCGCAACGCGCTGCTGACCTCGATCGCGCCGACTGGGACGATCTCGCTGCTTGCCGGCAATGTCTCGTCGGGTATCGAGCCGGTGTTCAGCTACAGCTATACCCGCAACGTGTTGATGCCGGACGGCTCGCGCAAGGCCGAGATGGTGACCGACTACGCGATTCGCCTGTTCCGGCAGTTGAAAGGTGAAAGCGCCGCCCTTCCGGACGCCTTCGTCAACGCGGAGCAATTGGCGCCGCTCGATCATCTGAAGGTCCAGGCGGCGGTGCAGAAATATGTCGACAGTTCGATTTCGAAGACGATCAATTGCCCCGAGGCGATCGATTTCGAAGCCTTCAGGGAAATCTATCGTCAGGCCTTCGAGTTCGGCTGCAAGGGCTGCACCACCTACCGGCCCAATCCGGTAACCGGCGCGGTGCTCGAGGCGCCGCCGAGCCCGTCGAAGGCGCAGGCCGTGGCCGGCGGCGCGTATCAGGACACTCGCATCGCGGCGCTTGCTCCGGCACGCCAGGCGGAGCTGCCCTTGAAGGCGCCGGCGGCGCGGCCACGCGATCAATTCGAGGCCGGCGGCGTGGTCTACATGACTCAGCCACTCGAACGCCCCGAAGCCCTGGTGGGCGCGACCTACAAGCTGCGCTGGCCGGAAAGCGATCACGCGATCTACATCACGATCAACGACGTGGTGCGTGACGGCCGGCGCCGGCCATTCGAGATCTTCATCAATTCGAAGAACACCGAACACTATGCCTGGACGGTGGCGTTGACGCGCATGATCAGTGCGGTGTTCCGGCGCGGCGGCGACGTCTCTTTCGTGGTCGACGAGCTGAAGGCGGTATTCGACCCGCGCGGCGGGCAATGGCTCGGCGGGCACTACGTACCCTCGCTTCTGGCGGCGATCGGCGGCGTGATCGAGCGGCACTTGATCGAGATCGGATTCCTGCCCTCCACGGCCAAGGAGGGCGACGAAGATCGGGAGGCCAAGAGGCTGGCCGCCGGCGAGCGGCCGGGCACGACCTTTCGGCTCGATCCCTGCCCACGTTGCGGCCAAGCAGGGTTGTTGCGCCAGGAAGGGTGCGACATCTGCACCACCTGCGGCTATTCCAAATGCTCCTGAACGACGTTCGCTTCGATCGTCTCCAATAGCGCCGCGAGATTGGGATCGGGTAGGCCCAGCGCATCGAGATGCGCCACCGTATTGCGCAGATATTCGAGGCAGCGGCCGCGTTCGCCTTGACCCTGACGCACCAGTTCGATCATGCGTTCGGGCGCGAGCCTTCCGGTGTATTGCGGGCTCGCACGATTGACCACATAGGCATGGGCGAACAGGCGCCTGCCGCCCTCGCCCATGCCGAGGCGAATCGGCAGAAGCCGTCGGTGGTAGACGTCGTATTGGAGTTCGCGTCGGTCGACATGCTCAAGCACCGGGCCGGCATCCTTGGCCGCGACGCGAAAGGCCAAGCCCCAGCACGAGCCGCCACGGTCAAGCCCAAGCACCAGGCCGGGCACCTCGCGTGTGCCGCGATACACATAGGAATACAGGCAGAGACGACGGTGATAGCCTGAAAGCCGCGCTGGAAGTGCATCGAGATAGGCGAAATCCGGGCGCCACATCAGCGAGCCATAGGCGAACAACCAGCAGGCGCCGTCGTCGGCCGAAGATGTCGTGCTCGTATTCACCGCCGCCGTCTCAAAAACCTGTTCGATTCGAGAACAATCCGCGATGCTCCTCCCGATCGGGCCAGAGATCGAGAATTAACCGTGCCCACATCAGTTTTATTTTGCTCAGATCGGTCATCTAGAACACCCAGATTTACTTGGTCGACTTGGTAAATTACCAGACCCGACCACCAAGAGATCACGGCCCTCGTCACCGCGCCCCTTGAATACCGCGACCGGGATGGTTACTCTTTTATTGACAATAACAGGGGGGTCAACTCCTCGGAGAGATGGGGAATGAGCCATGCGCACGGTTCAATTTACAGGTGCAGTGGTCGGCGGCATCGCCATCGCAGCGGCCGGGTATACGGCCTATTGGTACATCGCGGCTGACGCGATTGAAGGTCGGATTGCCGACTGGTCGGAAAACCAGAGAGAGAATGGCTGGCAGCTCGCGGCTGCGGACACCGATGTCGCGGGCTTCCCAACGCGCTTTTCCGTTACCCTCCGCGACCCCGTTATCAGCGCGGAAGCCGATGGCTGGTCGTGGCGCGGCGACAATCTGCTCGCCGAACTGAGGCCATGGAACTTCCAAAACATCACGCTTTACGTCAATGGCAAGAGCAATGTCCGGATCAGAGACGGCGAGATCTGGCGCGACACGGCCTGGCAGATTGAGGACGGACGCGCGAACCTCGTGCTATCCGACGACCGCCGGGTCACGGATGTCGCGCTCGACATGACCAGCGTGCGTGTCGAAGGCCTGCTCGCCGGCGGGCCAGCCTCGTTCCGCCGTCTGCGCGCCCAGAGCCTGCTTTCAACCATGGCGCAGGACAACGGCGCGGCGGCCGGGGTCGAGAGCGAAGTAATCAATGCAGCGCTTAACCTTGAGGATGTCGAACTGCCTGAAGACGTGAGCGAAGGCCTCGGCCCGAGCATCGAGCACCTGACGCTCGATGCCAGCCTGGTTGGGCCGATGCCGGGCGAGGCCAAACGAGACGCCATCATGGCGTGGCGCGACGCCGGCGGCACGGTCGAGCTGAATTCGCTCAGTTTGCGTTGGGGCCCGCTTGGCCTCAGCACGCAGGGTACGCTGGCGCTCGACAAGGAGCTGCGCCCTATGGGCGCGTTGACCGCCGACATTGTCGGTTATGGCGACGTCATCGACGCGCTGATCTTGAGCGACGTGATCCCGCTCGGCGACGCCTTCATGGCCAAGGTCGCGTTCAATGTAATGGCCGAAAAGCCGGCCGATGGCGGACCGCCGGTGCTGCGCCGCGTGCCGCTGACCGCCCAGGGCGGCGATCTGTTCGTCGGTCCCGTGGCGTTCGCCAAGCTGCCGCCGCTCGACATTCCGCAATAGCCGTCGGCCACACGACTATCGCTCGACGGCAGCGGCCGTTCCGGCTAAACCAGCCGGCGTGGCAATCGTTAACAGCGCATCGTTACGCCGCCTGCTTTGGCCGGCTGGTTGGCGTGGCCGCGTCGCGGCCGTCGGCATTCTTGTGCTTGTCGTGCTCGCGGCGGCCTATGCCATTCTTTGGGTGGTCGCGGCGGGCGCACTTGAGGCGCGCTTTCGCGCGGCGGTCGCCAGCCGTGGCAACGCGCACCTGGTCATCAGCCATGGCGAAATTCGCCGCTCGGGCTTTCCCGGTGCGCTCAAACTTGACGTCGCAGAGCCGTCCTACGCCTACACTTGGACGCGCGATGACGGATCGATCGCGACCCTAACCTGGTACGATTCGAGCATGGCGGTGCGTGCCAGCCCGTTCCGGCCGAGCGTGCTCCGGCTCGATTGGCCGAAACAGGCGCTGTTGGAGGTCAAGGTCCTCGATGGATCGAGCCCCGAGCCCATCAGCCTCCGCGCCGAGACGGCGCGGGTCGACATTTGGCTGAGCGACGGGCACGCTTTGCCGATCGAGGGCGAGCTTCGGCATGTCGGCGCGCTCAAGGGCTTCGAGGGCACGCCGGCGGAACTTCTCGAGCGTCTCAGCTTCACTGGCGATTATGGCAACGGCATCAGCGAGCCGTCGGCGGCTTGGCGGTTCGACGCGCTCAACCTGACGGGAATTGATCTCAAGAGCGGCATGCTCCTGCCGCACGACGCACCTGATCAAGCACGCATCGACCGCATTAGCGGTCGGATCGAGATTTTCGGGCCCTTGCCCGAACCCGATTCGAATGCCGCGATGGCGGCCTGGCGCGATGCCAATGGTCGCGTCGAAATTCATGACGGGCGCATCGAGTCGCCGAAGCTTGTGGCCGTTTTCGAAGGCACGCTCGCACTCGATGGCGAGATGCGCCCGCTCGCGCGCCTCGATATGTCGGTCAACGGCCTCGGCAGCGCGGTCGAGCAGGGCCGGATCGGCCTGCTGGGCGAGGACGGCGAGGGCGAGAGCCTCCTCGTCGTACTGCTTGGCCTGCTATCGGGCCAAGACGATCCGAACGGTCCGGTCGAATTGCACTTCGAGACGCGCGACGGACGCGCCCATCTCGGCTCTGCGCTGGGCTCGATCCGCATCGGCAAGGTCGGCCCGATCGACTTCGAGGCCACCAACGGCCCGCACATCCCGTTCAGCTTCCGATTCAAGGGTTGAGGCGGCGCGCTCCGCTCGCTACGCCTGCTTGGCCTCGATGATCGAGCGGCGCACGGCGCGGGTACGGGTAAACAGCGCCTCGAGCTTGTCGCCCTCGCCCCAGCGGATCGCGCGTTGCAGCGCGGTCAGGTCCTCGCTGAAGCGGCCAAGCATTTCGAGCACGGCATCCTTGTTGTTCAGGAATACGTCGCGCCACATCACCGGGTCCGACGCCGCGATGCGCGTGAAATCGCGAAAGCCGCTCGCCGAATAGCGAATCACTTCGCTTTTTGTCGCGGTCTCCAGATCGTCGACCGTGCCGACAATGGTGTAGGCGATCAGGTGCGGCAGATGCGAGGTAATGGCGAGCACCCGGTCATGGTGCTCGACGTCCATCACTTCAACCATCGAACCGGCGCGCTGCCAGAACGCTTGGACCTTGGCCAGCGCCTCGGGCGTCGTGCTTTCGACCGGGGTCAGAATGCACCAGCGGCCCTGGAACAATTCGGCGAAGCCCGCTTCCGGCCCCGAATGCTCGGTGCCTGCGATCGGATGACCCGGCACGAAAAAGACACCCCTCGGCAAATGGGGCGCGATGTCGTTGACCGCGGCGCGCTTGACCGAGCCGACATCGGTGACGATCGCGCCGAGCTTTAGACTTGGCGCCATTGCCTTGGCAATTTCGCCATAGGCGCCGACCGGCGTGCCGAGCACGATCAGATCGGCGCCCTTGACCGCCTCGGCGGGATCGTGCGTCGTCTCATCGACGATGCCAAGGGCCTGCGCGGTTTCGAGTGTTTTCGCATTGCGCGCGCAGGCGATGATGGTGGTCGCAAGCTTGTCGCGCCGCATCACGCGCGCGATCGATGAGTTGATCAGGCCGATACCGATCAGCGCGACCCGCCCGAAGTGAAGTGTCTGGTTCATGGTGCCGCCATCAACTCCTCGAGAGCGTCCGCCACCGCTTCCATCTCGTGATCGAGCCCGATCGTGATGCGCAAACAGTGCGGTAGGCCGTAGTTTGTGACATTGCGAACGATGATGCCGCGTGCGTTCAAAAACGCTTCGGCGGCCTTGGCGTTGCGCTTCGCATCGTCGGGGAAATGCACCAGTACGAAATTGGCGACGCTGGGCGTCATCTGAAGCCCGCGCTGGCGCAGCATATCGGGTAGGCGGTCCAACCAACGACTATTGTGATCGCGCGCGCGCGTGACGTGCGCCTGGTCGCGCACCGCCGCGACGCCGGCGAATTGCGCGGGCGAGGCCACATTGAATGGCCCGCGAATCCGGTGCAACACATCGGCGATCGAGGGCGGGCAATAGGCCCAGCCCAATCTCAGACCGGCGAGACCATAGATTTTTGAGAACGTGCGGGTCATCACCACGTTCTCGCCGTCATCGACCAGCGCCACGCCAGCGCTGTAATCGGCCGCGGTGACAAACTCGGCATAAGCCGCATCGATGACGAGGAGCACGCCTTCCGGCAGGCCGGCGCGCAGGCGCTTCAGCTCGACGGTCGAGACATAGGTGCCGGTCGGATTGTTTGGGTTGGCGAGAAAGACGATTCGCGTTCGCGCCGTGACGCACGCCAGAATCGCGTCGATATCGGCGGTCAGCGCGCGCTCTGGCACCACGACCGGTATCGCGCCGACCGCGCGCGCGGCGATCGGGTAGACCAGAAAACCGTGTTGCGTGTACAGCACCTCATCGCCCGGCCCGACATAGCCACGCGCGAGCAATTGCAATAGCTCGTCCGAACCCGCGCCGCAGACGATGCGTGCCGGGTCGAGCCCGTGGGCCGCGCCGATCGCCTCGGTAAGCACGCTTGAGCCGCCATCGGGATAGCGATAGAGCTGCTGATCGAGCGCCCGATAGGCCTCAAGCGCATGCGGGCTCGGCCCGAGCGCTGACTCGTTCGATGATAATTTGATCGCCGTGTCGCGGCCCTCAAGGCGCGAGCGCCCGCCGACATAGGGCGAGATCTCAAGAATACCGGGACGCGGCGTGAGCGCAGACACCATGGCAGGAAGCCTTCGCCGATGAAGGCCGGGTCTTACATTATGGCGAGGTTGGCGACAACCCGGTGCCGGCCGGGGTCCGCGGATAGGCACCGAGCACGACCAAACGCTTGAGCGAGTTTCCGAGCGCGCCCTGAAACTGGCCGAGCCGGGGATCAGCCTCATCAAAGAAGCCGCTCAGTTCGATGAGGTGCCAGCGCAAGGCGCGGTCGGCGCCCTGCCAACTGACCGCTCCGACAAGCTCGAGCCCGGCCTGGGCGAGCGCGCCATGCAATCGGGTGCGGCTGGTCTGGTCGAGCAGCTCGAGCGCGATCAGGCCAAGGTCGTCGCCGGTCTGCTCGGGCGGGGCATTCGCGATGGCGAGCGCGGTAAGCCCCTGCCGCCCATCGACCGGCGTGCGGATCCAGGGCAGACCGAACACGATCTTCGGCCCCTGTTCGCCGGAACAGGCGAGCGTCACCCACCAGGGTTCCTTGCGGACTTCGCCGGGCGGTTCATCGACCGGCACGGGTAGGACGCCGATCGAGGCCTTGCGGTCGCGCACATTGCGCAAGACCCCCGCTTCGGTCCGCGCCGGCCGCAGGGTGGTCTCGACGCCGAAATAGGCGCGCGCCATGGCCAGATAGCTTTCGCCCTCGCTTCCCGGCTCGGGCTCGAACACCGAGACCAGAAACGGCGTCTCAAGCCTGAGCGTTGCGCATATGATCTCGCGCCAAATGCGCGCCACCACGGCGCGCGGAAACTTGCCATTGGGGCGTTCGAGCAAACGGCGCAACACCTGGGCCTCGCGGCCCGGCCGCAGGAAGACCGGAGTCGCGCTGGTCGAGCGCTTCAGCTCACCGACCTCGAGCGCGATCTGCGCGCGCTTGTCCAGGAGATCGAGGATCGCGTCGTCGATCCGGTCGATCTCGCGCCTGAACTCGTCGAGGGTTTTGCCAGACATAGGGACCGGGTGGCTCGTGAGGAGGGCTTTGGTAGAGCAAGGACCAAGCTTTTGCAAAGGAAACATGGGGATTGTCCCTGTCGGTCCACGGTCCTATTTATACGCCTCTTTCGCCATACGCGTCGCGCGCCCAGGAAACCGACCGACCATGAGCATGAGTGCGAGCGAACCCAAGCCGGCTGCAGCCGCGGTCATTACCGCGCCGCACGGCCACAAGGTCGAACTCGGGCAAGACGAGCCGCTCGAGCTCGATTCGGGACAGAAGCTCGGTCCGTTCACCTGCGCCTATCAAACCTATGGCCGGCTCAACGCCGCCAAATCGAACGCCGTCCTGGTTTGTCACGCGCTGACCGGTGATCAGTTCGTGATCGGTCAGAACCCTTTTACCGGGCGCGAGGGTTGGTGGCCGCTCATGGTCGGGCCCGGCCTGCCGCTCGACACCGAGCGCTACTTCATCATCTGCGCGAACGTGCTCGGCGGTTGCATGGGCACGGTCGGCCCGCAGGACCCCGACCCCAAGACCGGCCAGCCCTATGGCTTGAGCTTTCCATTCATCACGATCGGCGACATGGTCAAGGCGCAGGCCATGCTGATCGATCATCTCGGCATCGATCAATTGTTTTGCGTCATTGGCGGCTCGATGGGCGGCATGCAGGTGCTGCAATGGGCAGTCAGTTTCCCGGAGCGCGTGTTTGCCGCGGTGCCGATCGCCTGCGCGACCTATCACACCGCGCAGAACATCGCGTTTCACGAGGTTGGCCGGCAGGCGATCTTCGCCGATCCGGATTGGCGGAATGGCAGCTATTTGGCCGAGAACACCAAGCCGCGTCGCGGCCTGGCGGTCGCACGCATGGCGGCGCACATCACCTATCTCTCCGAGGCCGCGCTGCACGAGAAATTCGGCCGGCGCCTGCAAAACCGCGACCAGCTTATCTATGACCTGCAGGATCTGTTCGCGGTCGAAAGCTATTTGCGCCACCAGGGCGAGGCATTCGTCGAGCGCTTCGACGCCAATTCCTACGTCTATATCACCCGCGCGATGGATTATTTCGACCTCGCCGCGCGCCATGACGGCAAGCTCGCGGAAGTTTTCAAAGGCACCAAGACGCGTTTTTGCGTGATTTCGTTCACCGGCGATTGGCTCTACCCGACCAGCGACAACCGCGAGATCGTGCGAGCGCTGAATGCCGTGGCGGCCAATGTCAGCTTCGTCGAGGTCAAGAGCGACAAGGGCCACGACGCCTTCTTGCTCAACGAGCCGGTGATGTTCGAAACGCTACGCGGCTTCCTCAATGGCGCGGCGCGCCGACGCGGGCTGATCGCCTGATGAACGCCAAACGCAGCACCGGCCCGTCGCACGCGATCCGGGCCGATCAGCGCCTGATCGCCGCCATGGTCGAGCCGGGCTCGCGCGTGCTTGACGTCGGTTGCGGCAATGGCGAGTTGCTCGAGCTTTTGACGCGTGAGAAGAACATCGATGGCCGCGGCATCGAGATCGAGCAGGACCGGGTCAACGCCGCCGTGGCGCGCGGCCTCTCGGTGATTCATGGCGACGCCGAAGCCGATTTGATCGACTACCCGAATAGCGCGTTCGACTACGTCATCCTCGGGCAGACCCTGCCCGAGGTGCGCAACCCGCGCGACGTGCTCTCGGAACTCCTGCGCATCGGCGCGCACGCCATCGTCTCAATTCCGAATTTCGGGCATTGGCGTCATCGGTTGCATTTGTTGCTGACCGGCGAAGTGCCGAGCGTCGGTTTTGTCAACGCGCGCTGGTACACCAACCCGAACATCCACCCCTGCACGATCAGGGATTTTGTCGATCTCTGCGAAGAGATCGGCGTCGTCGTCGAGCGCTCCGTGCTGCTCGGGCAACGCGGCCGCGCCTCGCGCTTTCTCGGCTCGGGCTGGATCGCCAATCTATTCGGCGAACAGGCGATCTTTCTGTTGAGCACGCGCGCGCGCTGAGCGCCTGCTTGTCGCCACCGGCCCGGCATGCCAAGAACTAGCCGGCCATGGAGACCCTCGACCTGTTCTTCCGCTTCGCTGCGCTCGGCGTGCTCACGCTGAGCGCAGCGCGATTCCTGAAGGATTTCGGCGGGCGCCTGCTCGGCGTGCTGGGCGCGCTATTTGGCCTCGGCATCGCAGCCTATCTGGTGGTTTCCTCGCCGATGCTTCGACCGCTGCTCGGCGACTTCTCCTACGCCTTGGTTTTCGCTTCGATCGCCAATCCGCTGACCTTCTATCTTCTGTCGCGCGCTCTGTTCGATGACGAGTTTCGCCTGGCGCCCTGGCACGGTGCGGTGCTAGTCGCGCTCGAACTGTCGGTGTTCTTGCGCCACACGGTGCTCGATCGTGCCGACACGCTGTCGCTCGCGCTCGAGATCGTTCATTGGACGCTCGCGGTCGGCATCGTCGTGCTCGCGCTCTTCCAAGCGACCCAAGGTCGAATGGGCGATCTCATCGAGCAGCGTCGGCGCTTTCGACTGATCTTCGTCGCGGTGATCGGCGCCTACACGATCCTGGTCATGGGATCGGAGATTGCGCGCGGCGCGGAATCCGCTTCCCGTGCGCTCGAAGCGGCCAATGCCGGCGCGATATTGGCGATCAGCGCGACGATCGCCTTTTGCCTGCTCGTTTTGCGCACTGACCTGCTGCGCTTCGAGACGGCGCGGCCGGCGCCGGATTTACCGGTCGATGCCGGAGAGACAGCACCCGCCAGCTGGGGCGCGCGTACGCCCGATCCGTTGGAGCAGCGGCTGATCGAGGCGCTCGACCGCGCCATGACGGTCGGACGGCTGTATCGGCAGGAGGGGTTGACTGTTCCGGCACTGGCCGATCAGCTCGGCACGCAAGAACACAAGCTCCGTCGGATCATCAATCAGCGGCTCGGCTATCGGAATTTCGCGGCGTTTCTCAACCACTACCGCATCGCCGAGGTGCGCTCGGCGCTGCTCGACCCGGCGCAGGCGCGTCTGCCGATTCTGACGATCGCGATGGACGCCGGCTATCGCTCGCTCGGCCCGTTCAATCAGGCGTTCAAACAGGCGACCGGTCAGACGCCGACCGAGTTCCGGCGCAACCATGGCGTACCGACCAGCGGCGAAGCGCCCGCGCCTGACTAAAGACGCGCAAAATCTGGCTGATTTCGGAATCAGCGAGCCTTTGTTCGATCCTGATAGGACGCTGGCACCCCGAAGCTCTATGGCTCCATCGAGGACACCATTGACGGCGTCCGCCCGATGCCATGGAGGGATCGATGTGCGCCTTCGAGAAGATCGCGGAGCTGTTTACCACCGTTTGGCCGGTCATATTTGCCTTCGATCTCGGTCGCTACGCCGTCGCGGCGCTCGGCGTGTTTGTTCTGGTCTATGTCGCCTTGCGACCATGGCTGCGCGGTCGCAAGACTCAAGCGCGTCTGGCGAGCCGCGCTGATATCCGCCGCGAGATGCTCTTCTCGGCTCTGACCGCCGTGATCTTCTCGCTCAACGGCCTTGGCATCTATGCCGGCGTCGAAGCGGGGATCATGAAGGTCTATTTCGACATGGCTGATTATGGCTGGGGGTGCTTCGCGATCAGCCTGGTGCTCCTCATCCTGGTGCACGATGCGTACTTCTATTGGACGCATCGGATGATGCATCAGCCCCGGCTGTTCCGTCTGTTCCACCTAACGCACCATCGCTCACGCACGCCGACGCCTTTTGCCGCCTATGCCTTCGCGCCGGCGGAGGCCGTGGTACAGGCGATTTTCCTGCCGCTGTTCCTGCTCGTCGTCCCGACCCACGACGTGGCGATCTTCATATTCATGACTCATATGATCATTCGCAACGCGTTCGGCCACGCGGGCTACGAATTGTTCCCGCGCGGCGCGCCGTCGAGCCGCTGGCTCGGCTGGCTCACGACTACGACGCACCACGACATGCACCACGAGAACCTGCGCGGGAATTTTGGGCTCTACTTCACCTGGTGGGATAGGCTTGTGGGCACAGAGCACCCCGACTATCGCGCGCGCTTCGATCAAGTGACAGCGCCAAGGCCGACGGAGCCCGCCAACACGCGACCGGCCGGCAACCAGAACTAGACAACCGCCGCTCGCCGCAACACCTCGACCTCGCTCTCGGCCATCCCAAGCCACTCGGCGAGCACCTCTTCGGTGTGTTCCCCGAGCAAGGGCGCGGCGTTCCGATATTGCACCGGCGTGCCCGACATCTTGATCGGGCTCGCCACGCTCGGCACCGGAAAGCCGAGGCTGTGCATTACGTTCACCACCATCTCGCGCGCCTTCACTTGCGGATCGGCGAACACGCGGTCGAGCGTGTTGATCGGCCCGGCGGGAACGCCGGCGGCATCGAGCGGCGCGATCCATTCATCCATCGTGCGGCCGCGGGTGATCGCCTCGAGCATGGGCTCAAGAATGGCGCGGTGCGCGACCCGATCGCGATTGGTCAAAAACCGTGGGTCATCGGCGATCTCAGGCCGCCCGGCGATCTCGAGGAACTTCCTGAACTGACCCTCATTGCCGATGCCGAGCACGATATAGCCATCGCTCGCCGGATAGGCGCCATAGGGCACGATGTTGGCGTGAGCATTGCCGACCCGGTCTGGGATCATGCCACCGATCAGATAATTCGCCGATTGGTTGGCGAGCCAGGCGACCTGGCAATCCAACAGGCACATGTCGAGGTGCTGGCCTTTGCCGGTAAGCGCACGGCTGAGCAACGCCGCAAGCACCGCGACCGTCGAATACATGCCGGTCATCAGATCGGCGACCGCGACGCCGGCCTTTTGCGGCCCGCCGCCCGGCTTGTCGTCGCGCTCGCCGGTGATCGACATGAAGCCGCCCATGGCCTCGACGATCAGGTCATAGCCGGCGTGATCGGCATAGGGCCCGGTCTGGCCATAGCCGGTGATCGAGCAATAGACGAGACGCGGATTGAGGGCTTGCAGGGTTTCGTAATCGAGGCCGAATTTCTTGAGACTCCCGGCCTTGTAATTTTCCAGCAGCACATCGGCCTCGGCGGCCAAACGGCGCACCAGTGCCTGCCCCTCCGCGCGCGTGAAATCGACCGTGATCGAGCGCTTGCCGCGATTGGTCGAGAGGTAATAGGCGGCCTCGGGGATTTCGCTGCCATCGGGGTGCTTTAAGAAGGGCGGGCCCCAGGCGCGCGTGTCATCGCCCACGCCCGGCCGTTCGACCTTGACCACATCGGCGCCGAGATCGGCGAAAATCTGCCCGCTCCAGGGCCCCGCCAGCACGCGGCTTAGATCGAGCACGCGCAAATGGGCGAGCGCGCCCACGCGCGGCTTCAGGCTCGAAGGCTCGGACATGCGCCCCTCCTGGGACTTCGAAAAGCCCGAAACCATACCGAACGCCTCTTGGGCTTTGAAGCGATCCTTAACCTTGGGTCCGTCAAAATGACCCCTGAACGCACGCCATGACCGCGAAGATCCGCTGGCGATTCGTTCTTAGGCCTTGAACCGACTTGCGGTTGTCATGGGGCAGGGCTAAGGATTGGGGGCGCCTGCGGTCCGGAGGCCCGAGAGATCGTATCGTGTCGATGCCCTTGGAGAGTTGCCACGCACTCGTCCTGAACGCCGATTACCGGCCGCTCAGCTACTTTCCGCTCTCGCTGTGGCCCTGGCAGGACGCGCTCAAGGCGGCCTTCTTGGACCGGGTCGACATCGTTTCCGAGTACGACCGCGTGGTGCGCTCGCCCAGTATCGAAGTCCGCCTGCCGAGCGTCGTGGCGCTGCGCCAGTATGTGCCGCTGTCGCGCCGGCCAGCCTTCACCCGGTTCAACGTGTTTCTGCGCGATCGTTTCAGCTGCCAGTATTGCGGCTCGAATCGTGCGGTCGAGGATTTGACGTTCGACCATGTGGTGCCACGCTCACGTGGCGGCCGCACGGTATGGACCAACGTGATCACCGCGTGCACGACCTGCAATCTCGAAAAGGCGGACAGGCTGCCGCGCGAATGCGGCCTCTATCCGCGCCAAGCGCCGTTCCCGCCGACCACGCATCAATTGCACGAAGCGGGGCGTGCCTTTCCGCCACGTTATTTGCACGAGAGCTGGCGCGACTATCTCTATTGGGATTCCGAGCTGGAACCGAGCTAGTTCGCTAGACTCGCTCCGACAACCAGATCGCGAGCCTGGTGCCCGCCTTGATCGCGCGTGTCAGCGGCTGATAGGCAGGCGCCAGCTCGGCCTCGTTGGCGATCGCAGTCTCGCGGTGGTGGGCTTCGTCGGCACCATATTCCTCGAGCTTCGCGCGCAGCGTGGCCTCATCATCGCCGAGCTGATCGGCCTGGCGCGCATAATGCCCCTCGATGACCTCCTCGACCGCAACCGTGCAGGCCATCGCCGCGCGCTCGCCCATCAGCGCGCTCGCCGCTCCGAGCGCGAAGCCCGCGACATGCCAGACCGGCGAAAGCAAGGTCGGGCGCACGTGGCGCTCGACCATCAAGCGATTGATTTCATCGAGATGGCGCACCTCGGCCTCGGCCATGGCGCGGATTATCTCGGCCTTGGGCGAGCGGCCGAGTACGGCGAGTTGGCCCTCATAGATGCGCCGCGCGCCATATTCGCCGGCCTGATCGACGCGGATCATGCGGGCGACCATCTCCTCAGGGCTAGGATCGCCAGGCAGTCGCCGCTCGCCGGTGACCTGGGGTCGCGCCGCCTTGTTGGATGCCGGATCTTGAGGCTGATTCATCGCACGCGCTTTCTCGAGTCGCACAAGGCAAGCACTGCAGCATAGAGCGCGGCGAGGCCCAGCACCACGCCGAGGATGCCGTTCCAGCCCGCCATCGAGAGGCCGAGGAGCGTCCACGGCACGTCATCGCAACGCGCGAGTGGTGCATTCAGAATGCGCTGGCGTAATTCCTCGATCGAGCCGGCGCCGCCGCCTGCGCCGGCGCATGCCGAACGGAAATAACCGGCCTCGACGCCAACATGAAAAGCCGCATAGCCCGCGCCGGTCAGATAGGCAGTCGCGATCGCGGCGAGCAGCCCGGTCATCAGCCATGGCACGCGCTGACCAAAAAGAAGCGCGACAAGCCCAAGACCGAGCACGGCAAAATGCGGATAACGTTGCGCCACGCAGAGCGGGCATGGCTCAAGCCCGCCGACATGCTGGAAGAGATAGACGGTCAGTAGCAGCGCCGCGCTGACGACAAGGAAAAGTGCCGGCGCAAAGCGCGGCACGAGAGCGCGATAAGTCTCCCTCACCATCATGCGTCTCGGTCCGTTCATCGCTCCGCTCACTTGTGCCGCGGGCGTTGGCGACGCAATGACCATAGCGCAAAGGCGGCCAAGGCAAGCGCCGCCAGGCTGGCGCCAAACAAGAACGTCGCTTGCGCCCCGTCAAATGACCAAAGCACGCCGGCGATCGCGCCTGCCGGCAAGGCGGTGAAGCCAACCACCAGATGATAGGCGCCAAAGGCCGTGCCACGCCGATCGGGCGGCGCGAGATCGGCGACAATGGCCGGCATCAAACCCTGTGTCATGCCAAGATGAATGCCCCACAGTATCGCCGCAAGATAGAGGTGCCAGGCCTCGCTCGCCACGGCGAGCGCGAGATAGGCCGCGATCAGCGCCACGAAGCCGGCATAGATGAGTTGACCGCGCCCGCGTCCCTTGGTGTGGCGCCGAGCGTATGCCCTTGCCGATGCGATCGACGAAGCGCGCCGCCATGACCCAGGCGAGGCTCGCCGCCGGCGCGAAAAACGGCTTGGCGCAGGTCGCGATGCCATAGCCGATGAGGGCCAGCGTCTTGCGCCGGCCGATCACGTCGCTAAGCCAGCCCGAGCCGATTTTAGTCAAAGCGGCGGTCGCTTCCGCCATGCCCGAGACCAGACCGACCGAGACCGCGCCAAGACCCAAGACCGAGACCAGAAAGACCGGCATGAGCGATTCGATCATCTCGGTCGAAACGTCCATCAACAGGCTGACCAGTCCGAGCACCCAAATCGACGTCGGCAAGCCGGCAAGCGTGCGCTTCGTACTTGCCTTGTCGGATGGATTTCCCTTAGGCGACAGGCTCGGATCGTTTGCGCTCATTGGCCTATCGTAGCAGGCTCCTTCCAGCAGCGGCGACCGGAGGGAAGAATGTCCGACATCAGCATCGAGTTCGGCCCAATCGAGCTGATCGCGCTGGTCTTCATCGTGGGTTGGCCGGGCCTGCTGATCGGCGCGGCGATTGGCTTGGTGGTGTGGCGCAGGCGGCGCGCGATGGGAGCAGCGGTCGGCGCGCTTCTCGGCCTCTGCGCCTGGGCCGGTATCGCGTTCACGCGACTATAGGGCGTGCCGGATCGGCACCGCGCCGGTCGGTATAGTCAGGTTCCGACCGGGGCGAAGTCAGCACGGCCTTGGCGGCGCTCAGGGTTTCGTGATAACCGTCGGCCGCATCGTTCGACCTGCCCCTAGCCCGGGTGGCGGAATGGTAGACGCACCGGACTCAAAATCCCGTTCCCCCTAAGGGCAGTGTGAATTTGAGCCTCCCCGCCCGCACCATCGGCCAGAGGAGTCTGAAGGGCTTCCGATTTCCGGCCTCCCATTCTTGTCGTTCATCGAAGGAAGCCTTCCGTACTACTGCTTTGTGCCAGAAGCAGTCATCGGATCGTTCAGCCCAAAGATTGTTCGCGAAACCCGGCACTCGGTATCTGTTTGGCTGCCGCCATCCAGCTTTCCGACATTCCAGAAAGATGATCAAGATGATAGCATTTGGTAAACTTGGGGAATGACTAGTCAATAGGGGTAGCGGATGCCCGAATTTTCGCTGAAAGTGTTCGAACGGCCGGATGAGGTTCGCGAATTTCCGTTTGGACGGTTTGAGATCATCCATATTGCCGGCATCACGTTGGGGCGTGCCACCTATCAGCCTGGATGGAAGTGGTCCGTCCACAATGCCCCATCCGCCGGAACCAAGCTTTGCCACGCGCCGCACACTGGCACCGTGCTCTCGGGCCATGGCGCCATCCAATATGAGGATGGGCGGCACCTCGATCTGCTGCCGGGCGCGGTATTTCACATTACGACGACCCCACATGACAGCTGGGTGGTCGGCGACATACCGTATGTTTCCCTGCATGTCTTGAAGCCGCCTACTCATTGATTTGACTATTGAATTTTGGTTCCACAGTGCCTGACCAGAAACATATCCTCGATGCGATCGGCAATACGCCCCTCGTCGAGTTGCGACGCATCGTTCCAAAAGGCAGCGGACGAGTTTTCGCCAAACTCGAATCCGCCAATCCCACCGGCAGCATGAAAGACCGGCTTGCACGAACCCTCATCGAGCGCGCCGCCGCAGCGGGTTTCCTTCCCCCAGGCGGCACGGTGGTCGAGTACACGGCCGGCACCACCGGCATATCCTTGGCCTTCGTCGCGCGCGCACTTGGCTACAAGACGCATTTCGCCTTCTCGGACGCTTTCAGCGACGAGAAACGCCGGACGATGCGGGCCTATGGCGCCGAGATCACCGATGTGCCAAGCGACAATAAGAAGATCACCAAGGAGCTGATCCAGGCGATGATCGCCAAGGCTGGCGAAATCAGTCGACGGCCCGGCCACTGGTGGGCCGATCAACTGAAAAATGAGGACGGTGCGGCGGGTTATTTCGGGCTGGGCGAGGAAGTATGGCGTCAGACGGACGGCAAGATCGACGCGTTGGTGCACACCGTCAGCACCGCGCATTCGATCCACGGAATGAGCAGGGCTCTCAAGCGCGAGAAGCGCGATCTTCTGGTCTTCGCCGTGGAGCCAGAGGAATCGGCCGTGCTGTCGGGTAAGCCGCCGGGCTCCCATAAGATCGAAGGCATCGGACTCGGCTTCTTGCCGCCGCTATGGAAACCAGATGAAGTCAGCGAAGTCCTCACCGTCTCGACCGACGAGGCCAAGGCGATGGCGCGGCGTCTCGCCCGGGAGGAGGCGATCTTCGCCGGTACCTCAACGGGCGCCAACATCGTGGCGGCACTCAGGGTGGCTGAGCGGCTTGGCGCCGGTGCGACCGTCGTCACCCTCATTGTCGATTCCGGCTTGCGCTATCTCAGCACGGATGTCTTTGGCGAGCCATGACCCGCCCACTCATTCGTGGTCACGATCGCTAATGCGACTCGAGCGCATCTCGCGGCGATTGCACACGCGGCGCACCTCGCTATGATCGGCGCCGCATCGCTCGACCTGCCCTAGCCCGGGTGGCGGAATGGTAGACGCACCGGACTCAAAATCCGGCGGTGGCAACACCGTGCGAGTTCAAGTCTCGCCCCGGGCACCAGCGAAAGATCGGCCTACGCCGCCACTACTACCCTATTGCTTCAGGTGCGCCATTCCGGCAGGCGGTTCGGGCTGTTCAGTTTGAGGAACAAATCGATCTTGCTGAAGCGCCATTGGCCGCGCTCCTTGCGGAAATTCGAATCATACCAGCCGCCGATCCAGGTCGATTCCGGTTCGGCTCCGGGCTTGGGCCGAAATTTTGCGAGCTCCCACAAATAATAGTGCGCCTTGGCGGTTTTGCCGTTGGCCGCAACCTTGACGACCGGCTGGGTCATGTAATGCAGCGCCCACGGAATTTTCACCGTGGACGTTTCGCGCACGCCTTTGACCACCGCGGCGCGCCCCACCCATTTGCCAATGCCCTTTGATTGCCAAACGACATCGGCCGTGAAGCATGGCGTCAACATTTTGGGGTCGCCATTGTGATCGACCGCGTCGGCATAGGCCGCGATCACGGCGCGGATTGCCTCCTGGTCTTCGAGCCGCTGCAGCCGCTTGAGAACGTCATCCGCCATCGTTCAATCCCTCCTCTTGGTTGGCCGTTGCAACGCCACACTATCCCAAGGCCGGCCGGCTCGGCCAGCGCCATAGGCCGGAAAGCGCATTGCCGAACACGGCGAGCAAGACAAGCGCCGCACCCGCGAGTGTCAGGCCGACGGGTGTTTCGTCGGCGCCAATCCAGACCCAGAGCACGCCGCCGACCGGCTCGATCAACATGATCAAACTGAGCGGCGCCGCCGACAAATGCCGACTGGCGACAGTGAACAAGATCAGCCCGCCACCGAGTTGGACGGCGCCGAAGGCCAGAAGAAACGGCAAGTCCTCCGCGTTGATTTCGAAGGGCAGCCCGAACGGCAACGATATGATTCCGGCGATCAGCGTCGCGAGCAACGCGGCCGGCATCATGTCGTGCGAGCGTGCGCGCCGCATCATCACGATATATGCCGCGAACACCGCCGCGAGCGAAAGCGCGAGCAGATTACCCAAGAGGGCGCCGCCGCCGATCGATTGCGCTACGATCAACACGATACCGGCGAACGCGAGGCTCATGCCAAGCCAGGTGGCGAGCGCGATGCGCTCGCGCATCAACACCCAGCTGAGCACGGCGGTCAAAAATGGCGTGACGCCGAGGCAAGCGACGACGTTGGCCACCTGCGTGACGTCCAGCGCCAGACAAAAAGCGGTCAGCGAATAGGCCATCGCGACGGCGGCGAGCACGCCCCCGA
Organism: Rhizobium sp. Q54; assembly: GCA_945892755.1. Classification (GTDB taxonomy): domain Bacteria; phylum Pseudomonadota; class Alphaproteobacteria; order UBA828; family UBA828; genus SHWC01. The sequence goes on from CAMDDO010000002.1 coordinate 55,814, forward strand.
TCCCGACCGTGCGGAGCGCGGCAAGCGTGCGCCCGCGATGTTGCGCGAGCACGAAAACGCCGATCGTGAGTGCCGCGAACACGCAACGCCAGAACACGATCTCCCACGCGTCGAGCTCGATCCGACGCATGAGCAGCCCCGCCGTCGAAAAGCACAGCGCCGAGGCGACAGCGCATGAGATGCCGAGTTTGTAGTGCTGCGGAGCGGACATTGGTCTCGGCCTAGAACGCGGAGCGCCAAGCCTGATCAGCCGCCGAGCGCCGCGTCAAGCGCGGGCTGGGGCAGTCGGTCACGTCAACCCGCTCGTTGGGACGGCCGCGGTCCGTGCCAAACTAGTCGTCGTCCCGGTCAGGCGCGGCAAGCATGCGCAAACGGTCGAGATCGAGGACACGAACACTACGACCCTTACGCGCGAGAATGTCGCCCTTCATGAGCTGAGACAGCACGCGCGCGACCGTTTCGCGTGAGGTGCTGGCGCGCCGCGCCAGCTCGCGCTGGGTCGGCACCGGATTGATGACATAGCCTCCGGCTTCGCTTGGCTGATCGGGGATCAACCGCATCACTTCGACATAGACCCGCTGAACCGCCTTCAACGTGCTCAGATCCATGATGCGCTCGTCGGCGGTACGAACAATATGGGTGAGCCGCCGCAACACGTGCAGCGCGATCGTGGGATGCTCCGTCAACATTCCAGTGAAGACGTCCGGCGGCATGGCCGCGACCAGACTTGGCTGAGAGGTCACCACATTGGCCGAACGGCGCCGGCCGTCGATCGCGGCGAGCTCGCCGAAATAGCCGCCCGCCCTGACCTCGCCGAAGGCCACTTCGCGGCCCGTGATCGAGTAGTTCACGACTTCGACGGCACCCTCGATCACCATGAAAACGTCGCGCGAGTCGCTGTCGCGGTCGAGGATCTGCTCATTCGCACCATAGCGCCTGAGCGTGCAGCGACGTTCGAGCAACTGCAGCACCTCGGGCGCGAGGTTGCGAAGCAGGCGGATACCGCCAAGTTTTCCGGCCGATGTTTGGCTGTTCGCCATGGCCTATCCTACGCAATCCGACGCGATCCAAGGAACCACAATCCCGGCGTGACCGTGCCGGTGTATCGATGCCGCCTTCTATGCTGCCATGCTTAAGCTATTGTTCATACATTGTGGCCAGAGTTTTGGTCAACGCGCCTTTGGGTTAACGCCTGTGTTCGATCGGTGGCGCAGGCGTTGTTGAGCCGATGTTCTGGCGAGGGACCAAGTTCAGCCGAGGGTCAACATCTTGGCGGAAAGACCGCGCATGCCATTCCGTATCGGACACGAGCCCAGACATGCCGCTCGGCCGTAAGGGCGGCGCCATGGATAGTGCCCCGGTGGCGGCGACCGCTACCCTCGCCAACAGCGCACACGAACTGCGCGAGCGCGAACTGCGCCGCATCAACGACACGCTGCCGGCGCTGGTTGGTCAACTCGATACCGCCTTGCGCTTCCGCTACCTCAACGCGTTCTATCGGGAGCTGCTTGGCCCGGCCGCCGATAACGCCGTCGGTAAGCACATGTCCGAGGTTCTCGGCGAAACGATCTTCCAGAAACGCCAGCCTTATCTGACTCGTGCCCTGGCAGGCGAGATCGTCCGATTTGAAGCCTCGATACAAGACCGGACGGGCGCCGCGCGGCTGCTCTCGCACATCTACACACCCGAGATCGACGATCGAGGTCGGGTGAGCGGCATCTTCGTGTACGCGATCGACGTCACCGAGCAGCGAGCGGTGGAGCGCCGTCTCGAGCTTCGCGAGAACGATCTACGCCGGCTCATGGATTCGCTGCCGGCCTTCATCGCGCGCATCGATCGCAATTTCCGCTATCTCTATTTCAACGAGCGCTATCGCAAGTTCATCGGGCCGAAGGCCGACGATACGGTCAGCAAGACCGCCGCCGAAATCATTGGCGCCGACGCATTGGAATCCCGGAGACCGCGTCTCGAATGCGCCTTTGCCGGCGAGACGGTCGCCTTTGAAAAGACCATGCTCGACGCCGCCGGCCGGGAACGCCTGCTATCGCAGGTCTACACGCCCGAAATCGATTCAAATGGCACCGTCCAGAGTCTCGTGGTGTTCTCCGTCGACATTACGGATCAACGTGAATCAGAGGAGAAGACCCGCCGCGCCGAACACGACCTGCGCGTCATCAACGATTCCGTGCCGGTGACGATCGTTCGTCTCGACCGCGAGCTGCGCTACTTGTATGCCAATGCCTGCTTTGCGCGCCTGCTTGGAAAGCTGCCCCAAGATATTATCGGACGTCACGTCAAGGAAGTGCTTGGGCCGCGGGCGGACGCGGAGCGTCGTCCCTTTTATGAACGCGCCCTGAACGGCGAAATCGTCAATTACGAGGGCGCGATTCACTCGGCTCACGCGGGCGAGCGCATCATCGCTCGCAGCTATATTCCCGAGTTCGGGCCAGACGGCCAAGTCGAGAGCTTCATCGCGATCGGCGTCGATGTCACCGAGCAGCGCAAGGCCGAAAGCAAGATTCGCGAGAGCGAGCAGGAAATCCGGCTCATCAACGATTCCGCGCCGATCATCATCGCGCGCCTCGATCGCGGGATGCGCTATCGCTATGTCAACGCCCACTATGCCAAGCTGCTGGCCCGGCCGGCCGAGGATTTCGTCGGCCGCCACGCGAGCGAGGTCGTCGGCGACGCCACGTTCGAACTCCGCCGGCTCTATGTCGAGCGCACCCTGGCCGGCGAGACGGTGAAATACGAAGCCGAGATCGAGACGCCGACCGAAGGACGGCGCATCCTCGCGCATACCAACATCCCCATGAGGGGCGCCGACGGGGCCATTGACGGTTACCTCGTCATTGCGATCGACGTGACCGAACGGCGGCTGGCCGAAGACGCTCTGACACGCAAGACCAAGCAGCTTGCCGTCATCTTGGATGCCTTGCCGGTGCTCGCGGCGCAGATCGATTACGACTACCGCTACCGCTTCGTCAATCGCGCCTATGCCGAGTTCTACGGGCTTCCGGCCGCGCAGATCATCGGCCAAACCGTCGAACAATTTCACGGCAGTGAGCGCTGGGCCTTGCTCAAGCCTTACGATGACGCCGCAATGAGCGGCCAGACGGTCAAGTTCACCGCCACGGTCTCGCGCGCCGGCGAGGAGCGCAGTCTCGATATCATCGTCATGCCCGATCAACTCGGCAGCGGCATCGGCCGGGGCTATTTGGCGTTCTGCCAGGACATAACCGAGATCGTGGCGAACGCTCGCGCACTGGCAAAGGCGAAGGAAGGAGCGGAAGCGGCGAGCCGCGCCAAATCCGAATTCCTCGCCACGATGAGCCATGAGATCAGGACGCCGATGAACGGCATTATCGGCATGACCGATTTGCTGCTCGATACGGCGCTCGACCCCAAACAACGCCGTTTTGCCGACGCGGTCAATGAATCGGCGCAGGCCTTGCTTGTCCTGGTCGACGACATCCTCGACATTTCCAAACTCGAAGCCGGCCGAATCGAGCTCGAAGCCTCGCCTTTCGTACTCGACGAGCTGATCGAAGGAGCGCTTCAGCTCGTGCTGCCGCGCGCCGCGCAGCGTGACAACGAGATCACGCTGTTCATCGCCCCTGATGTCCCGAACGCGTTGATCGGCGATCCCGGCCGCCTGCGCCAGGTCCTGCTCAATCTGATCGGCAATGCGATCAAGTTCACCAAGAAAGGCGCGATCGCGCTCAAGATCACGCGTCAAGGCGACGGTCAGGAGCGACCAACGCTGCGCTTCGAAGTGATCGACAATGGCCCGGGCATCCCGCCCGACGTTCAGCCGCGCCTCTTCCACAAATTCACTCAGGCCGACAGCTCGACGGCCCGCCGCTTTGGCGGCACCGGACTCGGCCTGTCGATCTGCCGAGAGCTCGTCACGCTGATGGGGGGCGAGATCGGCTTCAAAAGCGAGCTCGGAAGCGGCAGCACGTTCTTCTTCACGCTAACCCTGCCCCGGTCCGAGCGCGCCGACGTGACGATCGTGCCGCAACTGCTCGGCGGCATGCGACTGCTGCTCGCCGACGACGATGCGCTCGGCATCGCCTTGGTTAAGCGGCAGCTCGAGGCGGCCGGCGCGGTGGTTCGCGCGGTCGAAAGTGCCGAGGAGGCGCTTGGCGCGGCGCGCGATCAACCGGCGGGCGTCGAACGATTCGACGCTGTCTTGCTCGATCGTCGCCTGAGGGGGCCGCTCGGTCGCGATCTTGCTCGTGCCTTCCGCACCAAGATCGGGGCGACGGGAATCAAACTGATCGCGCTCGGCGGCCGGAGCGAACAGGCTTCTTCGGGCGAGGCGTGGCGCGAGGACGGTTTCGATGCTTGGATCGAGAAGCCGACGCGCCCGCGTCTCATGATCGAAACGGTTGCGCGCGCTTGCGGCCGGCTCGAAACCCCCAGCGAACCCCTCGATGCCGCCAAGGCAACGCCGCCGGCCCCCACCGCCGCGCCAAACAGCGTGGAGAGGTTTTCGGTCCTCCTGGCCGAAGACAACACGATCAACCAGCGCCTTGCGGCCACGCTGCTCGAGAAGGAAGGGCATCGCGTCGAAATCGTGTCCAATGGCCGTCTCGCGCTCGAGGCGGTCGAGCGCGGCGACTATGACCTTGTGCTGATGGACATCCAAATGCCCGAACTCGACGGACTCGAGGCGACCCGGCGGATCCGCGCGCTGGCCGGGGCCCGCGCGCGCGTGCCGATCGTTGCGATGACAGCGAACGCGATGAAGGGCGACGAGGAGATCTGCCTCGAAGCTGGCATGAACGCCTACCTCGCGAAGCCCATCGATCGGCAGAAACTTTCGGACAGTGTGCGCGAATGGGGAGCGGTAGGGCGCCAACTTCACGCGGGCACCATTCCCGCTGCGGTCAATGCCGACGGGCCGCCGATCCTCGCGGGCCGGCTGCTCGACGATCTCGAGGCCCAGCTCGGGCGCGAAACCCTGACGTCGTTGATCGCCGAGCAGATGGAGGACACGCGCGATCGACTGCAAGCGATCGCGCGCGCCCTCGGTGCCGGCGACGTGGATGCCCTTCGCCTCCTGGTTCATGGCCTGAGCAGCACCGCGGGCGGATTCGGGTTGATGATGCTCGCGGCGCGCGCCGGCGCGGTCGAGCGGGCATGCCGGGAGGACCAACGCGCCGTCGCGCTGAGCCTGGCGGGCACCCTTGAAGGCCTCGCCGGCAAATCGCTCGATGCTCTTTCCGAGCGCTATCCGGAGTGCGCCCGCAGGGTGGCTTGACGTCCGCGCTTGGTTCCGCCGCGAGCGGTCCCGAGGACATGGCGGACGATTTTTCTCGTGAGAGTCGGAAAAGCGTGGCGGTGAAAGCCGCTCGGCTTCGACCACAGCCCCGAGGGCGCGCGCGCCATTTCCACCCGACCGGCCATGACTCGCAGCTCGAGGTCGAAATGCGTGAAGCCGTGCGAGACCTCGCCCGGCAGGACCCGCCAAGCGGTTGCGACAGGCGCGTGGCGCAGCGCGCTACGGGCATCGGGCGCGTCGAGCTCCCAGGGTGTCGACGGCACGTCGATCATGCCGCCAAGCAAACCGCTTTCGGGTCGCCGCCTGAGCAGCACGGCGCCATCGTCCCGCTCGAGCCAAAACACCACGCCATGACGCCGCGGCTTCAACTTGACCGGCGCGCGTCGCGGCAGCTCGGCCGCAATGCCGGCCTTGCGTGCCAGGCATGGCTTGGCCCAGGGGCAACCCAAGCAGCCGGGAGAACGCGGCGTGCAGATTGTGGCGCCGAGGTCCATCAGCGCCTGCGCATAATCGCCGGGGCGCTGGTCAGGCACGAGTGTCGCGGCCAGTCGCTTGAGTTGGGCCTTCGCGCGCGGCAAGGGGGTTTCGAGCGCGAACAGCCTGGCCATGACCCGCTCGACATTGCCGTCAACCACATTGGCGGGGCGGTCGAACGCAATCGCTCGGATTGCCGCGATCGTGTATTCCCCAACCCCTGGCAAGGCGTGCAACGCCTCTGGATCTTCCGGAACGATGCCATGATGATCTGCGACGACCGCTTGAGCGGCGCGATGCAGATTGCGTGCCCGCGCGTAATAGCCGAGCCCCTGCCAAGCATGCAGCACCTCGTCGAGCGACGCGTCGGCGAGCCGTTCGACGCTTGGGAAACGTGCGAGGAACCGGTCATAATGGCCGGCAACGGTTGGCACGGTGGTCTGCTGCAACATCACTTCGCTGAGCCAGACCCGGTAGGGATCGGGCCTTTGCCCAGGTTCGGCACGCCAAGGTAGGCGGCGGCGATGACAGTCGTACCAGGCGAGCAAGCGTTCAGGTAGCGCCATGCCGTCTTCGGGCGTCCCAGCCTTTGCTGACTTGTTGTGCTTCGCTGGCTTCTGTTTCGCCATGATTCCGCCACCCCGATGCGTAGAATAGGGCGTGCGGCACGAGTCGCGAAGCACGGCGCAATCATCTGGGGCGAAATGCCGGCATCCAAGCACGGAGAGCATCGGGTCGGCTTGAGGCGGCTGGCCGACGCGACGCAGGCGGCGGCCCGGCCTCTCTTGCGCGAGCACGGCTTCGCGCTGCCCGCGATTCTTTCGAACTGGGCGGCCATCGTGGGCGACGGGCTGGCGCGCGACTGCTCGCCCGAACGCCTGGCACGAGACGGTACGCTGACGATCCGGGTCGCCGGCCCGGTCGCAACCGAAATTCAGCACCGCGAACCCGAGATTCTCGAGCGAATCGCGACCTATTTCGGTCACCGTGCGGTGCGCCGACTGCGTCTCGTGCACGGACCCCTGCCCAAGATGGTAGGGCGCGCCGCCCCAGCGCCCCGCCCGCTCGACGAGCTTGAAACCCGCGCGATCGACCATCTGACCGCGCCGATCCGCGACTCGACCCTGCGCTCGGCGCTACGCCGTCTTGGTCTGGCCGTGCTCGGTGCCGAGCGCCGCCCGTCTTGAAGAGCGCGGACGGCTCCTCCTATAATCGCCGCAAATGCGCAGGGATCCCATGAACGACAAACGCCTGATTTCGCGTCGCTCGCTATTGACCGTGCTGAGCAGTACGGCGGCGGTCGCGGCGACCTCGAGCTACACTTTGTCCTATGTCTGGGCCAAGCCGAGCAACGCGGCGAGCTGGGAGAATCCCGGCGACGTGGCGGTCGGCAACGCCGAGGCGCCGGTCGTGCTAATCGAGTATTTCTCGCTCACCTGCCCGCACTGCATGCGATTCCACCGCGAAACCTATGCCGCGTTCCGCCGCCAGTACGTTGAAACCGGCAAAGTGCGTTACATTTTGCGCGACTTTCCGCTGAACGCGCCAGCGCTCGATGCCGCCAAGCTGGCCCATTGCGGCGGGCCGGAGCGCTATTTCGCGTTCATCGAGACGCTGTTCGAGCAGTTCGAGCAGTGGACCGGCAGCGGCGATTATCTCAACGCCCTGGCCAAGATCGGCGAACTCGGCGGCGTCTCCGAGGCTCAATTCAAGGCTTGCCTGGCCGACAAGGAGCTCGAGGCCAGAATTCTCTCTGTCGCGCTCGAGGGCGAATCGAAATATAATATTGAGTCGACGCCATCGTTCGTGATCAACGGCAAGCTTCACACAGGCGAAATGCGGATCGAAAAGCTCTCCAAGATTCTCAATGATTCGATGCCCGAGATTTAGGTAGGAATCGGGTGCATTTCACCAAATTGCGGTTGACCGGCTTCAAGTCGTTCGTCGAACCGACCGAGTTCCTGATCGAGTCTGGCTTGTCCGGCATTGTCGGGCCGAACGGCTGCGGAAAGTCGAACCTGGTCGAAGCACTGCGCTGGGTGATGGGCGAGACCTCCGCCAAGCAGATGCGCGGCGGCGAAATGGACGATGTCATATTCAGCGGCACCGAGCAGCGCGCGGCGCGCAATGTCGCCGAAGTCGCGCTTTGGCTGGACAATGCGACGCGTCAGGCGCCCGCGGCGTTCAATGACAGCGACACGATTGAGGTCGTGCGTCGCATCGAGCGCGACGAGGGCTCGGTCTATCGCGTCAACGGCCAGGAGGTGCGCGCGCGCGACGTGCAATTGTTGTTCGCCGATGCCGCGAGCGGTGCCCATTCCTCGGCCATGGTCGGCCAAGGCCGTATCAACGACATCATCAACGCCAAGCCCGCCCAGCGTCGCCTCATTCTCGAAGAAGCCGCGGGCGTCACCGGCCTGCATGCGCGCCGTCACGAGGCCGAGCTCAAGCTCAAGGCGGCCGAAGCCAATTTGTTGCGCATCGAGGACGTGCTCGGCGCGCTCGATGCGCAACTCCAAGGGCTGAAACGCCAGGCGCGCCAGGCGAGCCGCTATCGGCGGCTGTCCGAGAACCTGCGCCGGCTCGATGCCTTGTTGTTGCATTTGCGCTGGAGCCGCGCACGGCAGGATGCGGCCGATGCCTCGCGCGCGCTTGACGAGGCGAACCGCATCGTCGCGACGCTGACCGGCGATGTCGCCGCCGCCACGACGGCGGAGACCGAAGCCGGCGAGAGCCTGCCCACGCTGCGCCAGGCCGAGGCCGAGCTTGGCGCAGCCCTGCATCGCCTCTCGGTTGCGCGCGACGCGCTTGAGGCCGAGGCCCAGCGTTTGGCCGAAGCGCGTCAATCGTTGGAGACCCGCCTCGCCCAGATCGCGACCGACGTTGGACGCGAGCAGGGCTTGGCCCATGACGGCGCTGCCGCGCTCGAGCGGATCGCGCGCGAGATCGCCGCGCTCAATGCCGCGGTCGACACCGAGGCGGAGGCCGAGGCGGCGACCCGGGTAGCGCGCGAGAGCGCGCTTGAGACGGTTCGCGCGCTTGACCGGGGCCTGACCCTTCTGCTCGAGCAGGTCGCGACCACCGAAGCCCGGCGCGACGCGACCGAACGCGACATCGCGGCACTGGCCGAGCGGCGCCGGCGTACCGTCGAAGAGCGCGATGCGATCGAGCGTGAACGCGCCGAGCTGACCGCGCGCGCCAGCCATGATGCCGAGCGGCGCGGCGCCTTTGCGGCGGTCGCGACAGCGGCCGAGGCGGTCGCCACGGCGCGGGCCGCGTTCGAGTCCGGCGAGCAGTCGCGCGCAACCGCGCTCGCCGCGTCGAATCTGGCGCGCGACCGGATTCAATCGGTTGAAGCCCGACTCGCGCGCTTCAAGGCGGAGCGCGATGCGCTCGAATCGGTGCTCGGCAAACGCGAGCCGGGCTATGGCCCCTCGGTCGTCGACGTGATCACCGTCGAGCCCGGCTATGAGGTGGCGCTTGGCGCCGCGCTCGGCGATGACCTCGATGCGCCTGAAAACGAACATGCCGCGATCCATTGGGCGACCCTGTCGCCGCTGGTCGACCCGCCGGCGCTGCCGGCCGGTGCCGCGCCATTGAGCGCGGTGGTCGGCGCGCCGCCGGCTCTGGCGCGCCGGCTCTCCCAGGTCGGCGTGGTCGACGACGCCGATGGCCCTCGGCTGCGCGACGCCCTCAGGCCCGGTCAGCGGCTGGTCACGCGCAGCGGTGCGATGTGGCGCTGGGATGGCTTTACGCTCGGGCGCGACGCGCCGATCACCGCTGCGACCCGGCTCAAGCAGCGCAATCGTCTGACCGCACTCGCCAGCGAGATCGCCAAGGCCGAGCAGGAGCATGAAGCGGCGCTGCTGATCGGCAGCGAGGCCGAAGGCCAGCGGCGCGCGGCCGAAGACGCCACCGCCGCCGCCCGACATGCCGCTGACCGTGCGCGGGACGCACATGATGCGGCGCTCGACCGTAAGGCCAAGCTCGACGCCGCCGCCGCCGCCGATGCCTCGCGGCTCGAGGCGCTTGGCGAGGCGGCCGAGCGCCTGGCCAAGGAGATTTACCAGACCGCCTTTGCCGAGACCAAGGCGGAGGCCGCGCTCGCCGCGTTGCCACCCTCCGACGCAGGACGGGCGGAAACCCTGAGGCTGCGCCAAGAACTCGATGCGGCACGTGGCGCGCTTGATGACAAGGCCCGGGCGCACGAACAGGTCTTGCGCGAGCGTGCCAACCGCGAGGCGAGACTGATGAGCCTCGCTGACGACCAGGTATCGTGGACGCAACGGACCGAAGGCGCCGCGCGCCGCCTGGCCGAGCTTGACAGCCGCCGGGCCGATGCCGAGCAGAGCCTGGCTGCCATTCTCGGCAAACCCGACCAGATTGCCGCTCAGCGCGGCGAGCTCCTGAGCGAAATCTCTGCGCTCGAAACGCGCCGTCGCGCCGCTGCCGATGCGCTCGTGCAGGGCGAGTCGCGCTATGTCGAATCTACGCGGAGCCGCCGCAGCGCCGAACAAGCGCTGAGTGCAAGCCGAGAGGACCGCGTTCGGCTCGAAAGCCGGCTCGACCATGCACGGGCTGAGGAGACCGACGCCGCCGCGCAGATACGCGAACGGCTCGAATGCGAGCCCGAACAGGCGCTCGACCATGCCGATCCCGAGCCAAACGAGGCGATGCCCGAGTTGGCCACGGTCGAGGAGCGCATTCACAAGCTCAATCGCGAGCGCGAGGCGATCGGCCCGGTCAACCTCAGGGCCGAGATCGAGGCGCGCGAGCTCGAAGAGCAGATCGAGATGCTAAGCCGGGAAAAACTCGATCTCGAAGCCGCGATCGCGCGCCTGCGCCAGGGTATCAGCTCGCTCAATCGCGAGGGCCGCGAACGTCTGCTCGCGGCCTTCACCGCGATCGACCGGCATTTCCAGGAACTCTTCACCCAGCTTTTCGGCGGCGGGCAAGCCCATCTGATGCTGGTCGATTCCGACGATCCGCTGCAGGCCGGCCTCGAGATCATGGCAAGCCCGCCCGGCAAGCGGATGCAATCGCTAAGCTTGCTGTCGGGGGGCGAGAAGGCCCTGACCGCGCTAGCGCTGCTGTTTGGCGCGTTTCTGACCAACCCGGCGCCGATCTGCGTGCTGGACGAGGCCGATGCGCCGCTCGATGAGTCGAATGTTGGACGCTTCTGCTCGCTGATCGAGGATCTTGCCACGAAGGCGAAGACGCGCTTTATCGTCATCACGCACAACCGGATCACCATGGCGCGGGTCGACCGGCTCTATGGCGTGACCATGGCCGAGCGCGGCGTTTCGCAGCTCGTTTCGGTCGATCTGGATGCCGCGGAGCGCCTGCGCGAGACTGCCTGAGCGTCGTCGCGAGAGCACGAATAGCTAAGTAATTTCAGGCAGTTGACCTGAGGTCACAATACCTTGACAGGGCTGGGGCCGGTCACTATGGTTCGCCCGGCTTTTTGACCATGGCCGGGGCGGAGCGGGGTCAAATGGCGTCCGACGACAAGCGACCGCCCTCTTTGGAGGATATCGACTCCCGCCTGCGCAGGGCCCGCGAGAAGGAGAAGCCCGGCGACGGCCTGAAGACCCCGTCAAGCAATCTCGGCCGCGCGTTTACCTTGGCGGTCGAGATGGCCGCCGCGCTTGCGGTCGGTGGCGGGATCGGCTGGTATCTTGACAAGTGGCTCGATACCAAGCCTTGGCTGCTCGTCGTGTTCCTGATCATCGGGATTGCCGCCGGCGTCAAGAACGTGATGCGCCAGATCGCGCGCATCAACGCTGAGATTGAAAAGCAAGAACGGGACGCGGCCGAACAGGCTCGGTCGGAGCGGCCGAACGGCGACCGGGGGTAGAGGAAGAAGTGGCGGAAGCAAGCGAAAGCGCTGGCACGGCGGTCGAGGCGGTAGGCGAACACGCGGGCGACGCCGCGGCGGAAGCCGCGGCGCATGGCGGCGAGAAGCACGGCCTGCTCGATCAGTTCAAGATCGACCGCTTCGTCGACATCGACCTCGGCTTCGACGCCTCGTTCAGCAATTCGAGCGCGATGATGGTCGCGACCGTCGCGCTGATTTCGATCTTCATGATTTTCGGGCTCGGGCGTCGGCGCATGATCCCGGGCCGCATGCAGGGCATGGTCGAAGCGACCTATGAGATGGTCGCGCGCATGCTGGGCGATACGGTCGGCGGCAAGGGCGCCGAACGCGCCTTCCCGCTGGTCTTCAGCCTCTTCATGTTCCTCTTGTTTGGGAACCTTCTGGGGCTGATCCCCTACGCCTTCACCTTCACCAGCCACATCGTCGTCACCTTCATGTTCGCCGCCGTGATCTTCATCGGCGTGACGCTTTTGGGCCTGATCATCCACCGCCACCACTTCTTCAGCTATTTCGCGCCCTCGGGCGTGCCGATTTTCCTGATGCCGGTCTTGGTGCCGATCGAGATCATCTCCTACATCGCGCGCCCCATCAGCCTCTCGGTTCGTCTGTTCGCCAACATGATGGCCGGCCACACAATTCTCCACGTGTTCGGCACCTTCATCGCGGCGCTCGCCTTCTTCGGCTTTCTGCCGTTCGGCTTCATGGTCGCGCTCTACGGCCTCGAGATTCTGGTCGCCTGCCTGCAGGCCTATGTGTTCGCGATCCTCACCTGCCTTTATATTCGCGACGCGATCCACCTCCACTGAGACGAGCTGGCCCGCGCCGGGAGAACCCAACCCTCTAACCAAACCTAAGCAAAGGGACGACGATCATGGACGCGGAAGCGGCAAAATTATTGGGCCAGTTCATCGGCATGGGCCTCGCCACCATGGGCGTGGCGGGTGCCGGCGTCGGCATTGGCATCATCTTCGGCAATTTCATCTCGGCCGCCGGGCGCAACCCGGCCGCCGCGCCGAAGCTGTTCGGCAACGTGCTGCTGGGCTTCGCGCTGACCGAGGCGACGGCGCTCTTCGCCCTCGTCATGGCCTTCATCATTCTCGGCAGCTGAAGACCAGACCAAGGCGCGCCGGCGGCCAGTTTGCGGCCGCCCGTGCCCGGGAGTTCGCGCCATGCCGCAGATGAACGCAGACGACTGGCCCACGCAGATCGCGTGGCTCATCGTCACCTTCGCCGTTCTCCTGACCCTGATGTGGGGCTTCGCGCTGCCGCGGGTGCGTCGCGTGCTCGATCGCCGGCGCGAAAAGATCGCCGACGACATCGGCAAGGCCGAAGCCCTGAAGAGCGAGGCCGAGGCCGCGCTTAAAGCCTATCAGGCCGCGCTCGCCGAGGCCCGCGCCAAGGCGCAAACCATGCTGGCCGAGATGCAGGCGCGGCTGGATAAAGAGGGCGCGGCGCAGCGCGCCAAGCTCGACACCGAGCTCAACATCAAGGCGGCGGAGGCCGAGGCACGGATAAGGCGCGCCCGCGCTGAGGCGATGGCGAGCCTGAAGGATGTCGCGGCCGAGGCCGCGCGCGAGGCCACGCGGCGCCTGATCGGGGTCGAGCCCGACCGCGGCTCGGTCGAAGCCGCGGTCATGGCCGCGCTCGAGACGAGGTCATAGGCGATGAAAAAGGCCGTCAGAAGCTGGAAGTTCTGGGTCTTCATCGGCTTCATGGCGATTGCCGGCATCGCCGGCGGCACCGTGACCGAGAGCGTGGAGGACGCCAATCTCTGGATCCTGGGCGCGTTCATCTGTTTCTTCCTGGTGTTCGGCGGCACGGCCTATCAGAAGGCCATGGGCGCGCTCGACGCGCGCACCGAGCGCATCAAGAAGGAGCTCGACGACGCGGTCGCCTTGCGCGACGACGCCCAGAGCCTGCTCGACGATTATCGCTCGAAGCGCGCCCAGGCCGAGGCCGACGCGCTCGCCATGATCGAGCACGCGCAAATCGAGGCCGAGCGACGCGCGCAAGCCGCCAAGCGCGAGCTCGAAATCGCCATGGAACGCCGCGCCCAGATGGCGCTGCAACGGATCGCCCAGGCCGAGGCGGATGCACTGCGCGAAGTGCGCTCGGCCGCCGCGACGCTCGCCATCCAAGCGACCGCGCGCCTGATCGCGCAGAACATGGGGCCGGAGCGCGCCGAGGCGATGGTGCAGGAGTCAATCCGGCAGGTGCAGCAGAAGCTGCATTGAACGGCCCTTCCTCCCTGGAGAGGGAGGAAGGGTTGTGGTTGGGGGGGGTGAACCGAAGCGGCCGAGGGGCCGCTTTTTGTTTGCGCCCGTCATTCAGATCAAAGGCCGCTTTCTCCCGCCGGCGGGAGGCGAGGATGGTCCAAGCTCGCTCAATCTCATCTGGATTCGCTCTCCGCCCCGCCGCCGGAGAGGGAACAGTGGCGATGTCCCGTTCCGCTTCTCTATCGGCGATTGTCCGGTCTCAGCGGGAGGGAGGAAGGATGATCCCTACTCCGCCGCGTTCCGGTACGAGTCCACTGGCGGACACGCGCACACCAGATTCCGATCGCCATAGACCTGATCGATGCGGTTGACGGGCGGCCAATATTTGGAGCCGTCCTTGAGCCCTGTGACCGGGAAGGCGGCCTCCTCGCGCGTGTGCGCATAGGGCCACGTCTCGGCCGCAATATCGGCGACCGTGTGGGGCGCGTGGCGCAGCGGATTGTCCTTCCGGTCGAGCGCCCCCTCGGCGATGCGCCGTATTTCGCCCCGGATCGAGGCCATCGCCTCGATGAAGCGGTCGAGCTCGACCTTGGCTTCGCTCTCGGTCGGCTCGATCATCAGCGTGCCCGCGACCGGCCAGGACATGGTCGGCGCGTGGAAGCCATAATCCATCAGGCGCTTCGCGATATCATCGACGCCGATCTCGGCGCTCTCCTTGAAGGCGCGGCAATCGATGATGCACTCGTGCGCGACCAGGCCGTTCGCACCGGTATAGAGCACGGGGTAATGCGGCCCGAGCTTCTTCGCCAAATAATTCGCGCTGAGGATCGCGACCGCGCTGGCGCGCGTCAGCCCCTCCGCCCCCATCATCGCGATATAGGCGTAGGAGATGGGCAGGATCGCAGCACTACCGAACGGCGCCGCCGAGATCGGCCCGATGCCGCTCGATGGCCCGGCATCGGCGCGCAAAGGGTGGTTCGGCAAATGTGGCGCCAAATGCTTCGCGACCGCGATTGGGCCCACACCTGGGCCGCCACCGCCATGCGGGATGCAGAAGGTCTTGTGCAGATTGAGATGCATCACGTCCGGCCCGAAGACACCGGGCTGCGCCAGACCAACCAGCGCGTTCATATTGGCGCCATCCATATAGACCTGGCCGCCACTCTCATGGACGATCCGGCAAATCTCGACGATGCGGGTTTCGAACACGCCATGCGTCGAGGGATAGGTGATCATCAGCGCCGCGAGATCGTTCGCGTGTTGTTTCGCCTTGGCGCGCAAATCATCGACATCGACATTGCCTTGCGTGTCGCAGCCGACCACCACGACCTTCAAACCCGCCATCACCGCGCTCGCCGGGTTGGTGCCGTGCGCCGAGCTTGGAATCAGGCAAACGGTCCGATGGCCTTCACCGCGTGCCTCTTGAAACGCGCGAATGACCAGGAGCCCAGCATATTCGCCCTGCGAGCCGGCATTGGGCTGAAGCGAGACCGCGGCGAAGCCGGTGATGCGCGCCAGCATGGTCTCAAGCCCCGTGATCAGGGCGCGATAACCTTCGGTTTGGTTGGCGGGCGCGAAGGGGTGCATGCGCGCAAAGCCCGGCCAGGTGATCGGGATCATCTCGGTCGTGGCATTGAGCTTCATCGTGCACGAGCCGAGCGGGATCATGGCGCGATCGAGCGCGATGTCCTTGTCCATCAGCTTGCGCAAATAGCGCAGCATCTCGGTCTCGGCGTGATAGCGATTGAAGGTCGGGTGCGCGAGCACTTGGGACTCGCGCATGAGCGACACGGGAATGCCGCCGGAGACTTCTGAGTCCAGGCTCGCAATGTCGAGCCCGGCGGGAAGGTTGGCATTAACCGCGCGCCACAAAGCGAGCACATCGGCTTGCACCGTGGTCTCATCGAACGAGACGCCGAAGCTATTCTCATCAATGCGGCGGACGTTGTAGCCCGCCGCCTCGGCACGCGCGGCGATCGCCAGCGCCTGCCCTTTGGCCTCGATGCTCAGCGTATCGAAGAAGCTGTCATTGACCACGCGGAGCCCAAGGCGTTTGAAGCCCTCGGCGCAGATCGCGGTCAAGCGATGGGTGCGGCTCGCGATGCGCTTCAGCCCTTGCGGCCCGTGATAGACGGCATAAAGGCTCGCCATATTGGCGAGCAGCACCTGCGCGGTGCAGATATTGCTGGTCGCTTTCTCGCGGCGGATGTGTTGCTCGCGCGTTTGCAAGGCAAGACGCAAAGCGGGCCGCCCCTTGGCATCGAGCGAAACGCCAACCAGCCGCCCCGGCATCGAACGCTTATGCGCGTCCTTGGTCGCGAAGAACGCCGCATGCGGCCCACCGAAGCCCATCGGCACGCCGAAACGTTGCGCGCTGCCGACCGCGATATCGGCGCCAAGCTCGCCCGGTGGCTTCAACAGCATCAGCGCGAGCAAATCGGTCGCCAGCGTAACGAGGCCGCCTTGGGCCTGCACCGCCTTGATGGCGTCCGTATAGTCGTGGATCGCGCCATCGGCGGCCGGATATTGCAGCAGCGCGCCGAACAGCTTTTCGCCACCTAGCGCGTTCAAGTGATCGCCGACGATAACCTTGAAGCCGAGCGCGTGTGCACGCGTTTCGACCACGGCGATGGTCTGCGGCAAACACGCCGCCGAAACGAAGAACGTGCTGGCGCCGTTCTTGGCCAGCGCGTGGCTCATGGTCATCGCTTCGGCCGCCGCGGTCGATTCATCGAGCATCGAGGCATTGGCGATCTCGAGCCCGGTAAGGTCGATCACCATGGTCTGGAAGTTGAGCAAGGCTTCGAGCCGGCCTTGCGCGATCTCGGGCTGATAGGGCGTATAGGCCGTGTACCAGCCGGGGTTTTCGAGCACGTTGCGCAAGATCACCGGCGGCGTGATGGCGTCGTAATAGCCGAGCCCGATGAGCGAGCGATTGACGCGGTTCTTGGCCGCGAGCTGGCGGAGCTCCTCCAGCACCTCGGCCTCGCCGCGCGGCGCGCCAAGCGCGGCCGGGAGGTTGGCGCGAATCGATTCCGGCACCGCGCGCTCGATCAGCGTGTCCAGATTGGGCAGGCCGAGCACGCCGAGCATTTCCTGTATGTCCGACTCGCTCGGTCCGATGTGACGGCGGATGAAGGCACCGCGATCTTCAAGCGCCTCGAGGCTGATCGAACGATCGCTCATGAAAGGCTCCTCGCTCCTTCCTCATGCTTCGACACTCTCGGCATGAGGGGGTTCTTTCGTCTCATCCTAGGTTCATCGAAGAATGAGGCGGGTGGTGGGTGGCTATTTTTGGCCTTCGATAAACTTCGCATAGGCGGCTTCGTCCATCAGCGCAGAGCCATCGCCCGGATTGGCGAGCTTGAGCTTCAAGAACCAGCCATCGCCGGTCGCCGCGCGATTGATCAGCGCAGGGTCATCGGCGAGCTTGGCATTGACCTCGATCACCTCGCCCGCGATCGGCGCGTAGACCTCGCTCGCCGCCTTGACCGATTCGACCACCGCGACTTGGCCGCCAGCCTCGACCTTTTTGCCGATCGGCGGCAGCTCGACATAGACGACGTCGCCAAGCTGGCCTTGCGCGTAATCCGAAATTCCCATCGTGGCGACGCCGCCGTCGATGCGCGCCCATTCGTGGCTCTTGATGTATTTCAGGCCGGCCATGTCGGGTTCCTCTTTGCTCTCAGGCTTTGTGGTAGCGATGCGGCACGAAGGGCAGCTGGGCGATGCGAGCGAGCCTCGGCTCACCGCGCACAATGAGCCGGACCGGCGTGCCAATATCGGCCGTGCGCACCTCGACATGGCCCATGGCGATCGGCACACCGAGGCTCGGGCTGAAGCCGCCGCTGGTCACCGTGCCGACGGGAACACCGGCTTCGTCCTGAATCTCGGTGCCCTCGCGCGCCGGCGCCTTGCCCTCGGGCAGAATGCCGACGCGCCGGCGCGCCGGCGTGCCGCGCAACTCGGCCAAGATGCGCGCGTCGCCGACGAAACCGGCTTCGCGCCGCCGGCGCCTGCCGATCGACCAAGCCAGCCCGGCCTCCACCGGCGAAACCGCCTCGTCGATGTCGTGGCCATAAAGGCAGAGCCCAGCCTCAAGGCGCAATGAATCGCGTGCGCCCAGCCCGGCCGGCTTGACCTCAGGCTCGGCCGCGAGGCGCCGCCAGATCTCCTCCGCGGCTTCGGACGGCATCGAGATTTCAAAGCCGTCTTCGCCGGTGTAACCGGAGCGCGAAATCACCACATCGACCCGGCCGATGCGGGTCGGCACGGCGGTCATGAACGAAAGGCGCGCGGCACGCGGCGCGTGGCGCGCCAGCACACCCGCCGCCTGGGGCCCCTGCAGTGCGATCAGCGCGCGACCTTTGAGCAGCGCGATATCGACCGCGTGGCCGAGCCGGGCGTCGAGATGCGCGAGATCGTCAGGCTTGCGCGAGGCGTTGACCACCAGCATTAAGCGGCCGACCCCATTGGTCACCATCAAATCGTCTATGATGCCGCCGCCCTCATTGGTGAATTGGGTGTAGCGCATCGCCCAGGGCGGCAGCTCGAGCAGATCGGCCGGGACCAGCCGCTCGAGCGCGCGCACCGCCTCGTCGCCCCACAGGCTGACCTGACCCATGTGCGAGACGTCGAACAACACGGCCTGGCTTCGCGCGTGCTTGTGCTCGGCGATGATGCCATCGGAATAATGCACCGGCATCTCATAACCGGCGAAGCCGACCAGCTTCGCGCCGTGGGCCGCGTGCCACGCGTGAAGCGGCGTGCGCAGCAGCGGCGCGGAAGGCGGTGCGGAATCGGCCATGCGACTCTCCCAACGGAACAGGCAAACACCCGCGACCCAAGTCGGTCGCCCGGTGCCCCCTCTGTCCGATGACCTGAAAGATTGGCCGGGCCGGCGCGTATGTCCCGCGCCAGCTCGGCTTACCTCGTCGGTGAGGCCGCCGCTAAGGCAGCGGCCTGCTTTCCAGAGTCACATTCCCCAGCGGTCCGCTTTGCCTGAGAGTTTCCGGGGCGGTTGCTCCTTCGGCGCCGAGCGGCGGTTTAGCCGCGCGGTCTCTCCCACTGGGTTCACGTGCAAGAGCCGGTGACCTCATACTACCCGCCCATTGCACGGGGTCAACGCCCGGGCGAGCTCAACGCCGCTTGCGCTTGAGGTTTTCTTCGAGCTGCCTCTGATCGAGCTGAAGCCCGACCAGGATTTCGTAGTCCGAGCCGACGAAATCGGGTCCGATCGGGATGATCTGCTCGATCTCCTCGACCGTCCGGGCGATGATGCCGCTTTCGGTGAAAATCAGGCGCGGTCGAAACAGCGCCTTGCCGAGGATGCGCCCACCCGGCTCGACCACCGCGACAAAATAGGGCACCTCGAACGATTCGGCTTCGCTCGCCGGACCGCGCTTGGCCTCGATGCTGATGGTAAGCACCGAGCCCACCCGGGCGCGACCTTCGTCGAAATCATACTCGCAAACGCCGCTCAGACTCGGAAGCGCGACCTCGAACGCGACATCGGTGATATCGCGGCCGGCGCCTTCACGATAATAGGCTGCGGCCTTGGCTTCATTCACGATCGCCGCGCGCGGGCAGGCGGGCGGCGGCAGGTCCGCGCCGCAGCCCCACAGGATGCCGGCCGTGAGGGCGAGCGACGCGACGCCGAGAAGCGGCCGGATTCGAGGGCCGAGCGCGTTCAAAGCTTGCCGTGCGTGCCGTCGCAATGCGGCTTGTTGGAGGTGCGTTTGCAGCCACACAGCCAGAGGGTTTCCGCCTTCGCCGCCTTGAACTGAACCGGTTCGAGCCCGCTCCCCACATGGGAACCGTCGCAATAAGGTTGGTTCAGGCTCTTGCCGCACGCGCACCACCAATATTTCTTGCCTTCCTTGACGCTGACTTCGTAGGGCCCCTTCTGGGCGATCACAGGCTCGCTCATGGTGTGCGCCTCCGCCTCTTTCGCATGCCGTCGAATCGGCGGAAACTCTAAACATCGCGTCACGACGGCACAAGGAGTCCGGCCAAGTCGCTCACCGTCCTCCCCTCGCCAAGCGCGGGGCCCTTGATTAGGATGGCCCTTCTCGCCCGCTCCCCTCCCTCGCCGATACGGCTCTCCATGGCGGTTTACACCGACGTTTCCGATGACGACCTCGAGACCTTCCTCGAGGGCTATGACGTCGGCGAATTGCTCTCGTTCAAGGGCATCGCCGAAGGCGTCGAAAACACCAATTTCATGGTCATCACCTCGCGCGGCACCTATATCCTGACGCTCTACGAAAAGCGGGTGAAGGCGGAGGATTTGCCGTTCTTCATCGGCCTTATGGAACACCTCGCCATGCGCGGCGTGGCCTGTCCGACCCCGATTCGCGCGCGCGACGGCAGCGCGTTGCGCACGCTTTGCGGCCGGCCCGCGGCGCTGACCAGCTTTCTTACCGGCGTCTGGCAGCGGCGCATCCTGCCGCCGCATTGCCAGGGCGTTGGCGCCGCGCTTGCCACCATGCACAAGGCCGGCGCCGACTTTGCGCTGAGCCGCGCGAACGCGCTCTCGCTTACGGGCTGGCGCGCGCTTTACGACGCAACGCAAGAGCGCGCCGATGAAGTGCAACCTGGGCTCGCCGCCGAACTCGGCGCGGAACTTCGGGCGCTTGAAACGTCATGGCCGAGCGGCCTGCCGTCCGGCGTGATTCACGCCGATCTTTTCCCGGACAACGTGTTCTTCAAGCGCGACCGGCTCTCCGGCCTCATCGACTTCTATTTCGCATGCAATGATTTTTTCGCCTATGACTTGGCGATTTGCTTGAACGCCTGGTGCTTCGAACCTGATTCGAGCTTCAATGTGACCAAGGCGCGGTTGATGATTTCAGCCTACCGGCGCGAGCGACCGCTTTCCCCCGCCGAGCTTGCCGCGCTGCCGGTTCTGGCGCGCGGCTCGGCGCTGCGTTTTCTGCTGACCCGGCTCTATGACTGGCTCAACCAGGTCGATGGCGCGCTGGTGCGGCCGAAGGATCCGCTCGAATATGTTCGCAAGCTGCGCTTCCATCGGGGCGTCGGCGACATCACCGCCTATGGGATCAAATGAACGGATGACGGCAAAAAAAGCCGAGGCGATTGCGCGCATCTATACCGACGGCGCGTGCAGCGGTAACCCAGGCCCGGGCGGCTGGGGCGTCGTGCTCGAATGGAACGGACATCGCAAGGAACTGCATGGCGGCGAGCCGGCCACCACCAACAACCGAATGGAACTGATCGCGGCGATCAAGGCGATCGAGGCCCTAAGCCGGCGCGTCACGGTCGAGCTCTATACCGATAGCCGCTATCTGAAGGACGGCATCACGCTCTGGCTGGCGGACTGGAAGCGGCGCGGCTGGAAGACCGCCGACAAGAAGCCGGTCAAGAATCTCGACCTCTGGCAAAAGCTCGACGCGCTACGCCACAGCCACACGATCTCATGGCACTGGGTCAAGGCGCACAATGGCCACGAGCAGAATGAACGGGCCGACGAGTTGGCGCGACTCGGCATTGCCGAGCTGCGCGACATGGCGAAGCAATCCGATGCCTAGATCGCGTGGAAGGCAGGCGACGGGCGCGCCGACGGGACCTGCCGGCAATCGTCATGGCCCAAAGCGACCGGGCCATGACGAAGAAGACATGAAGGCTGAGGTCTAGACTTGCGAGAGCAGCTTGTCGGCGCTGCTTTCCTTCATCTCGCCTGGATTGCTCTCGACGTTGAGCACCTTGACCACGCCATTGTCGACAAGCATGGAAAAACGCGTGGTCCGCTCGCCGAGGCCGAAGCCGCGGCCATCGAGCGTGAGGCCGGTCGCCCGCGCGAAATCGCCATTGCCGTCGGCCAGCATGGTGACCTTGCCCGCGACATTTTGCGAATTGCCCCAGGCTTCCATCACGAACGCGTCGTTGACCGACACGCAGGCAATCTCGGCGATGCCCTTCTTCTTGAGATCGGCGCTGCGCTCGACATAATTCGGCAAATGCTTGGCCGAGCAGGTTGGCGTGAAGGCGCCCGGCAAGGCGAAAAGCGCGACCATGCGCCCCTTGAAGAATTCGTCAGATTTTATGTCTTTCATCCCATCGGCCGTCTTCTGTTTGAATGTGACGGAAGGGATATGGTCGCCGACCTTGATTGCCATGAGTCTTTATCTCCCAATTCTGCCCGAATCCGGGCTCGGTTGACGGTTTGGGCACGGGCAGCGCCGCCCCGCCGCTTGACGCCCCGAAATATGGGATTTCGGCGGGCCTAATGCAAACGTCCTACCGGGGCGCGCGGCCATCCTTTATTAACCGCTTTCCAGCCACCATATTGGCGGCAATGTGCGTAGACTGACCGGCGAGCGAGACGTGCCATGGCGCAAATGCCGAAGGCCTCAGGTTATCTCGGCGGCCACCTCCTGGTGGCGATGCCGCAAATGCCGGACCCGCGCTTTGCGCGCTCGGTGGTCTATCTCTGCGCCCACACCTCGGACGGCGCCATGGGGCTGATCGTCAACAAGCTGATCGATTCGTTGAGCTTCCCCGATCTGCTGCGCCAGCTCGGCATCGACCCGCCCGAGGCGACCGATGCGATCCGCGTGCATTTCGGCGGCCCGGTCGAAGCGGCCCGGGGCTTTGTGCTGCATTCGACCGACTATGTCCATGACGCGACCATGGTGGTGGACGATCAATTCGCACTGACCGCGACGATCGATGTCTTGAAGGCGATCGCCAAGGGCGAGGGGCCGCGCCGCAGCCTGCTCGCGTTGGGCTATGCCGGCTGGGCGCCCGGCCAGCTCGACCAAGAGATCCAGTCGAATGGCTGGCTCACCGTTCCCGCCGCAGCCGATCTGGTGTTCGATTCCGACACCGATCACCTTTGGCAGCAGGCGATCGCGCGCATCGGCGTCGACCTCGGCAAGCTATCGTCCGCCGCTGGACACGCCTGAACCGAGCCACTGCTGAAGGCGCTCGGCCGCCGCCGGATATTCGGTGGCAAGCAGCGCGAAGAGCAGATGGTCGTGCCAGACACCGTTGATCCGCAAATATTGCCGGGCATGACCCTCCTGGCGGAAGCCGCAACGCTCCAGCAGTCTTTGGCTGCGCGCGTTTTCCGGCATGCAGGCCGCTTCGAGGCGATGCAGCGCGAGGGGACCAAAGGCGTGAGCGAGCAGCACGCCGAGCGCTTCGGCCATATAGCCTTGGCCGGCATGGCGCCGGCCAATCCAATAGCCGATTGTGGCCGATTGAGCGGCGCCACGCTGGAGGTTACTCAGCGTGATGCCGCCGAGCACGGCTTCATCACTGCGCCGAAAGATGAAATAGGCATAGCCGATATCCTCGCTCTCGTCCTTGGCGAGGCGACGTAGCCGGCGGCGATAGCTCGCGCGGGCGAGCGCATCGGGTGCCCAGGCCGGCTCCCAGCTGGTCAAGAAATCGCGCGAGGTGTGACGAAGCTCCGCCCAGGCGGACCAGTCGCTCAGGCGCGGCGCGCGCAAATAGACGCGCTCCGCGACGAACATCGGCTCGGCGCGGCCGCCGCCACTCAGTCGGAGCGCCACGGCCGCTCTCCCTTCGCGATACGGAACACCAGCACCGCGCCATCCTCGCTGCTGGCGACCAGACGGTGCCCGCTGGTTTCGCAGAAATGACGGAAGTCGATCCGCGCGGCCGGATCGGTCGCCAGGATCTCGATTTCTTCACCTGGCGCCATCATGCCGAGCACCTTCCGCGCCTTCAGCACCGGCAAGGGGCAGCGCATGCCCCGTAGGTCGAGCGTGCGCGCCATCGAGCCACCCTTAGCCGAAGCGCCCCGCGATGCGATCATAGGCCTCGAGACTTTGCAGCGTGCCGAGCGCGGTGACCGAGGGCCTACTCGTCGTGAAGGTGCGCTTGGCGAGCGCGACAACATGCGCCGGCGTGATTGCCTCGATGCGCGCGACCATTTCCTCGATCGGCAGGGCGCGGCCATAGATCAGCATGTGGCGGCCGAGCCGCTCGATCCGCGACGACGTGCTTTCGAGCGACATCATGAGGCCCGATTTCAACTGCGCACGGGCGCGCGCGAGCTCGGGCTCGGTGACCGCCTCGCACACCTTCATCATTTCGTCGGCCAAGACCGGGATCAGCTCGGCGGCATCCTCCGGTGCGGTGCCGGCATAGACGCCGAACGTGCCGCCGTCGGTATAGGACGACGCGAAGGTGAACACCGAATAGGCCAGCCCGCGCCGCTCGCGGATCTCCTGGAACAGGCGTGACGACATGCCGCCGCCTAGCAGGGTCGAGAACACCTGCATGGTCGGAAAATCGGGATGCTCGAAGGCGACGCCATCGAAGCCCAGGATCAAGTGGAGCTGCTCGAGCTCGCGTTCGCGCCTGCCGTCGCCCCCGCCATAGCGCGCCGGCACGCGGTCGAGCGAGCCCGGGCTGGGAAAGGCATCGAAGGCGCGCGCGGCCAATTCGACCAGGGTCTCGTGCGCGAATCGACCGGCGCCGACCACGACCATGCGCGGCGCGGCATAGTGTTCGGCCATGTAGCCGGCCAACACGTCGCGCCCGACCTGCTCGACGATTTCGGCTGGTCCAAGGATGGTGCGCCCCATCGGCTGATCGGGATAGGCGACTTCTTGGAAGTAATCGAACACGATGTCGTCGGGCGTATCGTGCGCCTGCGCGATCTCCTGCACGATGACCTGCCGCTCGCGCGCCAGCTCCTCGGGATCGAACACCGAGTGCTGCAGGATATCGGCGAGAATGTCGACCGCGAGCGGCACATCCTTCTTCATGACCTTGACGTAATAGGCGGTCTGCTCGCGCGAGGTGTAGGCATTCAAATGCCCGCCGACCGCCTCGATCTCTTCGGCGATTGCCTGCGCACTGCGCCGCTTGGTGCCCTTGAACGCCATGTGCTCGAGCATGTGCGAGACGCCATTGATCTCGGCCCGCTCGTCGCGCGCCCCGACATCGACCCAGACGCCGATCGAAGCGGTCTCGACGCTGGGCATTTCCTCGCTGACGACGCGAAGGCCGTTCGGCAGCGTGGTGACGCGCGTGCTCATCGTGCGCCCCCGGCGGTGCGGCGCGCATCGCCCAGGCCGGCATGGGAACGCACGAATTCCTTCACGCGTGACAGATCATTGGGCAGGCGCGTTGCGCGCTCGGGCCGTTCCAAAAGGTCGGCAAGGCGCTCGGGTAATTTGGGCGTGACGCCGGTGGCGCGCTCGACCGCGTCGGGAAACTTGGCCGGGTGTGCGGTCGCGAGACAGATCAACGGCACGTCCTCCTCGGTCTCATCGGCGGCGGCGATGCCGGCCGCCGTATGCGGATCGATCAAGTGTCCGGTCTCCTTATAGGTGCGCGCAATGGCATCGAGCGCGGCCGTATCGTCCGCCCGATGACCGCGAAAGACCTGCCGCGCCGATTCAAGCTCGGCCGCGCCAACGGCGAAGCGGCCTTCCGTGCCGAGTTGATCCATCAGCTTCCGCACCACCGCGCCATCGCCGCCATGCAGCTCGAACAGAAGCCGCTCGAAATTGCTTGCCACCTCGATATCCATCGAGGGGCTGAGCGAGGGCGTGACCCCCGCCCTTTGATAGGCTCCGCTGGCAAGAAAGCGCGCCAGGATGTCATTCACATTTGTCGCGACGTGCAGCCGCTTGATCGGTAGGCCGATCTGGCGCGCCGCGTAGCCGGCATAGACATTGCCGAAATTGCCGGTCGGCACGACGAACGCCACGTGTCGCGCCGGCGCGCCGAGCCTGAGCGCGGCGTAGACGTAGTAGACGATCTGCGCGGCGACGCGCGCCCAATTGATCGAGTTGATCGCGCCGAGCGACAGCTGATCGCGGAAGGCGAGATCGTTGAACATCGCCTTCACCAGCGCCTGGCAATCGTCGAAGCTGCCGTCGATTGCGATGTTATGGACATTATCGTCCAGCACGCTGGTCATCTGGCGGCGCTGCACCTCGGAGACGCGGCCGTGCGGATGAAGGATGAAGACCGAGAGGTTGGCGCGGCCACGGCAGGCGGCGATCGCGGCCGACCCGGTATCGCCCGAGGTCGCGCCGACGATGGTGAGCCGCGCGCCACGCTTGGCCAGGACATGGTCGAACAGGCGGCCCAAAAACTGGAGCGCGAAATCCTTGAAGGCGAGCGTGGGTCCATGGAACAGCTCGAGGAGCCAGCGGTTCGGCCCGAGCTGAATCAGTGGCGCGGTCGCCGGATGGTCGAAGCTCGCATAGGCGTCCTTGGCCATGGCAAGCAGCGTGCGCTCATCGATCACGCCAGCGGTAAAGGGCGCCAACACGCGCGCCGCCAGCGTCGGATAGTCGAGCGCCGCCAAGGCGTCGAGCGCGCGGGCGTTGAGCGCCGGCCAGCGCGCCGGCACATAGAGCCCGCCGTCGCGCGCGAGCCCGGCAAGGAGCACGTCATCGAAGCCGACGGGGCCGGGCCCGCCGCCTTCCTTGGTGTGGCGTGTCGAGATATAGCGCAAGCGATCGTCCCCTCGCGGCCGGCCAGCCAGCCGGCACGAACGGCCAGACTATAGGGTGGCGGGGAGGCGGAGCAAGGGACGGGGCCTACCCCAAATACCGCCGCTCCAGGTGCGCCTTGAAGACGAGCGGATCCAGAGGCCGGCCGGTGGCGCGGCTGACCAGCTCGCGCGAATCATAGAGCGAGCCCAAGCCGTGGACGTGCGTGCGGAGCCAGGAAATCAACGGCTTGAAATCGCCGCGCGCGATGGCCGGGACCAAATCGGCGTCCGAGCGGCGGGCGGCGTCGAACAATTGCGCCGCGGTCAGGGCGCCCAGCGTATAGCTTGGGAAATAACCGAGGCCGCCGTCGGTCCAGTGAATATCCTGCAGGCAACCCAAGGCATGATTGGGCGGCACGATGCCGAGATGATGCTTCATCCCTTGGTTCCAGGCTTCCGGGATGTCGTCGACCTCGAGCGTGCCGGCGATCAACTGCTTTTCGAGTTTGTAGCGGATCATGACGTGGAACGGATAGGTCACCTCGTCGGCGTCGACCCGGATGAAACCGGGGCGCACCCGAATGGCATGGGCGTAAAGATTGGCCGGCTCGAATGCCTCGCCCTCGACCGGCGCGTGACCCTGGAACGCCTCGCGGATCAAGGGCGCGGCGAAGCTCAGGAATTCGAGGCTGCGGCACGCCTGCATCTCGACCAATAGCGACTGGCTCTCATGCACGCTCATGCCGCGCGCGTCGCCGACCGGCTGCGTGCGCCAGGCCTCGGGCAGGCCGCGCTCATAAAGCGCGTGGCCGGTCTCATGCAGCACGGCCATCAAGGCCCCGGCGAAATCACTTTCGTCGTAGCGCGTCGTGATGCGCACATCATCGGGCACGCCGCCGCAAAACGGATGCAGGCTCACATCGAGCCGGCCGTGTGCGAATTCGAAGCCAAGCCGCTCCATCAGTTTCACGCCGAGCGCCCGCTGCGCCTCGATCGGGAAGCGGCCCTTGAGCGTTAGCGGCGCCGGGCGCTGATCCTGCCGCGCCAATACGCGATCGAGAATCCCGGGCAGGAAGTTTTCGAGCACGCCGAAGATGCGGTCGATCTCAACCATGGTGTAGCCGGGGTCGAAGGCGTCGATCAGCGCGTCATAGGGCGCGAGACCGAGCGCCGCGCCCTTGGCGGCCGCCTTCTCGCGCACCAGCACGAGGAGAGGCTTGAAGACCTCGGCGAAGGCCTTGAAATCGCCCTTGGGCCGCGCCGCGCGCCAGACCATCTCGCATTTGGCGCCAGCCTTGGAGAGCGCTTCAACGAGCGCCGGCGATACGCCATTGGCGTGGCGCTGGCGGTGGCGCATTTCGCGCACATTGGCGCGTTGCCAGTCGTCGAGCGCGCGGCCGTCGCTCTCGACCCGGGCGATAAGCTCGTCCAATTTGGCATCGGTGATCAGCTCGTGGCGGATCAGGCTCAGCTCGGCCAGCTGGTCGGAGCGGGCGCCCGCGCCGCCTTCGGGCATCATGGTCGCCCAGTCCCATTGCAGCACGGCGGAAGCGCCGTCGAGATTGGCGATGCGGCGAAAGCGGCGTTCGAGCTCGTGATAGGCGGCTAAGGGTGTCATGGCTGTTTCGTGGGCACGGGCCGGCGCCGTTTGCCGCGCATGAAGATGACATAGATCACGCCGAGCCCGACGGCGAGCGCGTACCAGGTGATGGCATAGCTCAAATGCTCGTTCCGAAGCACGACGATGGTTTGACCGCCGATCGGGAAACCGCCGAGATTTTCCGCCGCGCCGGCATCGACGATGAAGCTTTGCGCCGGGATGCCAGCAACGGTCGAGAGCGAAACCAGATCGACCCAGTACCAGATTCTTTGGTCGACGCTATTTTCCGGCGCGAACCAGGCGTCGCGCCCGCCCGGCACGACGAGCCCTTCGACGCTCACCCGGCCTTCGACCTGCCCGGCCCGGCGGTACTTGGGCTCCTTGCGCTCGAGCGGCACCCAGCCCCGGTTCAGGAGAATGGTATCGCCGGTCGCGCGCTTGAACGGCGTGATGATCTGGAAGCCAAGCTGGCGGCGATGGCTGCGCGCGCCGAGGAACATCTCCTGATCATGCAGGAATTCGCCTTCGACGATGACACGTCGATAGAACAATGCGGCAGGGTCATCGACGGTCGCCGGCAGATCGATCGGCGCGGCGGCGATGCGTTCGTCACGGTAGGCCTGTTCGGACGTCTTCCAGCTCAACCTCTGGGTCTGCCAGGCACCAAGTGCCAGCATAACCAGGATGCCTGGAATCGCCACGAGCGTCGCCCAGCGCCGCGCCCGCGACGAGAGCGGACGCTCAGTGCGGGAGGTCACTGAAGTCGTGCGCCCGGTTCTTGAACTGGAAGGCGACCAGGAGGCCCTTGGCCGGCCGGAGGAAAAGCGCCGAGAGCGCGAACACCGTCGGCGCCCACAACACGAGGTGAACCCAATAGGACGGCTGAATTGTGAGCTCGACCAGGATCGCGAGCCCGACCACGATCGCCCCGACCAGGAACATCACAAAAAAGGCCGGGCCATCGCCAGGGTCAGCGCCCTTGAACGATTGGCCACAGGCCGGGCATGCGTCGGCGATCTTGAGAAACCCCGCGTACAAGCGACCTTTGCCACAAGCCGGACACCGGCAGGTGAAGCCCGCACGCCAGGGCGACGTGCGGGACATGACAAGCGCCTCGTTCAGCCGCCCCACCAATAGACCCAGATGAACAGGAACAGCCAGACCACGTCAACGAAGTGCCAATACCAGGCGGCGGCCTCGAAGCCGATATGCCGGTCGGGTTTGAAATGGCCGCGCAATTGCCGATAGAGGCAAACGCTCAGGAACAACACGCCGACCGTCACGTGAAAGCCGTGAAAACCGGTCGCCATGAAGAAAGTTGAAGGAAACACGCCGCCGCGGAAGCTGAACGGCGCGTGGGCATATTCATAGCCCTGGATGCCGAGAAACGCGACGCCAAGGATAATGGTGAGCAGCAGGCCATTTATGCCGGCTTTTCGATCGCCGTGTTTGATGCCGTGATGCGCCCAGGTCACGGTCGCGCCCGAAGTGAGCAGGATCACCGTATTGAGGAAAGGCAGCTGCCAGGCCGGGATCGCCTCGAAACCTTCGGGGGGCCACCCACCGATATATTCTTGATGGGTCAGCGCGCCGTTGAAAAATGCCCAGAAGAACGCGGCGAAGAACATCACCTCGGACGAGATGAACAGCACCATGCCGAAGCGCAAACCGCGCGTGACCGCGGCAGTATGATCGCCCTGCGCCGCTTCGCGTATCACATCGCGCCACCAGAGATACATGGTGGCGAGCACGAGCGCGAAGCCGATCGCCATCAGCCAGATATGGTTGCCGTGCATATAGAGCACGACGCCGCCCAAGAGCGCGCCACCCGCGACCGCGCCGACCACCGGCCAAGGGCTCGGCTTGACCATGTGATAGGGATGGTTCGCGGCGTGACCGCCGTGACCATGATCGTGGCTTGCCGTCTGTGCCGTGCTCATCATGATGCTCCGTTCTCGACCCCGGACGCTCTGGGCCGTCCTTTGGCCTTCCCAGTCCTAGTTCGCCAGCGACATCGGGCGTTCGTCGCCCTGGCTGGCTAATTGCACGTGCCGCTCAGGCTGTCCCACCGAGACCTCTTCCTTCTCGAAGAACGTGTAGGACAGCGTGATGGTATTGACGCCATCGAGCCCGCGGTCATCAAGAATCGCGGGATCGATGAAGAAACTGACCGGGAACTCGGCCGTCTCGCCTGGCGCCAATGTCTGCTCGGTGAAACAGAAGCAATCGATTTTGCTGAAATAGATCCCAGCCTTGTCGGGTGTCACATTGTAGGTCGCGGTGCCGGTGATCGGCCGATCGGTCGGATTGGACGCGCGATAGAGCGCGAGCGTCTGTTCGCCGATCTTGACCTTGGTCTTGTGCGCCACCGGCTTGAAGCGCCAGGCCATGCCTTGGCCGATATCGGCGTTGAACTGGACGGTCATCAACCGCGTGCCGACAGCGCCGGGCGCTGCTTCGGCGACGCCGGTCGTGCCGTCATAGCCGGTGAGGTCGCAGAACAGCCGATAGAGCGGCACGGAGGCGAAGGCGAGCCCGGCCATGGCGACGACGACCGTGGCGAGCACGATCACGGTGCGGCGCTTGGGATCGAGCAACACGCGCGCGGTCATCCGCCGCCCCCGAACTTCACCATCGCGATGAAGAAGAAGAGCACGACGAGCCCCAAGAGCACGCCACCGAGGGCGTAATTGCGGGCGCGGCGCTGGCGATGCAGATCACTGGCCATGGATCAACCGACCCCGAGCGGCGCGACCGTGAAGCGGTCGACCAAAAGCAGCGCGAAGAGCAGGAACAAATAAGCGATCGAGAACGGAAACAGCCGCTTGGCGTTCCGCATGGTGTGGTCACGCAGCACAGCGAAGGAGAGGCCGAGGAAGGCCGCGCCAAGCAGCGCCGCACCCACGCCATAGACCAAGCCGGAGAGCCCGATCGCGCACGGCGCCAAGGTGACCGGCACGAGCGCCAGGGCGTAAAACATGATCTGGCGGCGCGTCGCCGCCTCGCCCGCCACCACGGGCAGCATCGGCACGCCGGCCTTGTCGTAATCGCCCCGGCGATAAAGCGCGAGCGCCCAGAAGTGCGGCGGTGTCCACAAAAATATGATCGCGAACAAGACAATCGACGCGAGCGAAACCTCGCCACTCATGGCGGCCCAGCCGATCATCGGCGGAAACGCCCCGGCCGCGCCGCCGATCACGATGTTCTGCGGCGTCCGCCGCTTCAACCCGATCGTGTAGATCACGACATAGAAGAAGATCGTGAAGGCCAGGAGGCCGGCGGCCGGCCAATTGACCGCGAGGCCCATGGTCGCGACCGAGCCGGCGGCGAGCACGATGCCGAAGCCGAGTGCCGATCCAGGCGCGACGCGACCCGCCGGAATCGGGCGGCCACGCGTGCGCGCCATCACCGCGTCGATATCGCGGTCGTACCACATGTTGATCGCACCCGACGCGCCGGCGCCGACCGCGATACACAGCATCGCGACCATGGCGATCAAGGGATGAGTTGCGCCGGGCGCCAGCACCAGGCCAACCAGCGCGGTGAAGACCACGAGCGACATCACCCGAGGCTTCAGCAGCTGCACATAGTCGCTGGGCGCGCCACGCGGCGGATCGGACGCTAGTGCCTCCGCCGGCGTGCCGAACCGTGGCTGCGACTCAGCCATGACGCGTTCCCCTGCCCAATCGATGCCCCGGCCTGCTCCAGCTCAGCGGATGCGCGGCTGAGTTTCGAAGGTGTGGAACGGCGCCGGCGAATCGACCGTCCATTCCAGCGTATCAGCCCCCTCGCCCCACTGATTGGCCGGGCATTTTTTCCCGTACACCAGCGTATAGAAGAGGATGTAGAGGAACAGGATCAGCCCCACGGCGGAAACATAGGAGCCGATCGAGGAGATCATGTTCCAACCGGCGAAGGCATCGGGGTAATCGGGAACACGTCGCGGCATGCCGGCCAGACCCGAGAAGTGCATCGGGAAGAAGGTCAAGTTCGCGCCGATGAACGTGATCCAGAAATGCAGCTTGCCGAGCAGTTCGGGATATTGCCGGCCGCTCATCTTGCCGATCCAGTAATAGAACCCGGCGAAGACGGCGAACACTGCGCCGAGCGAGAGCACATAGTGGAAATGCGCGACCACGTAATAGGTGTCGTGCATCGCGGTATCGACACCGGCATTGGCCAGCACGACGCCGGTCACGCCGCCGACCGTGAACAGGAAGATGAAGCCCAAGGCCCATAGCATGGGAGTCTTGAACTCGATCGATCCGCCCCACATGGTCGCGATCCAACTGAACACCTTGATGCCGGTCGGCACGGCGATGACCATGGTCGCGGCGACGAAATAGGCCCGTGTGTCGACGTCCATGCCGACGGTGAACATATGGTGCGCCCAGACCACGAAGCCGATCACGCCGATCGAGACCATCGCATAGGCCATGCCGAGATAGCCGAACACCGGCTTTTTCGAGAAGGTCGCGACGATGTGGCTGATGATACCGAAGCCGGGCAAAATCAGGATGTAGACCTCGGGGTGACCGAAGAACCAGAACAAATGCTGATAGAGCACCGGATCGCCGCCGCCGGCCGGATCAAAGAACGCCGTGCCGAAATTGCGGTCGGTCAAGAGCATGGTGATGGCGCCCGCGAGAACCGGCAGCGAGAGCAGCAGCAGAAACGCGGTGACCAGGATCGCCCAGGCGAACAGCGGCATTTTGTGCAGCGTCATGCCCGGCGCGCGCATGTTGAGAATGGTGGTGATGAAATTGATCGCGCCAAGGATGGACGACGCGCCGGCCAGGTGCAGGCTGAAGATCGCCATGTCGACCGAGGGACCTTGATGGCCCGAGGTCGAGAGCGGGGCATAGACCGTCCAGCCGGTTCCGGCGCCATCGCCGGGTCCGCCATTGACGAAGATCGAGGCGACGAGAAGACCTAGGGAAGGGATCAGCAGCCAGAAGCTGATGTTGTTCATGCGCGGGAAGGCCATGTCCGGCGCGCCGATCATCAGCGGCACGAACCAATTGCCGAAGCCGCCGATGAACGCCGGCATGACCATGAAGAACACCATGACCAGGCCATGACCGGTGACCAACACGTTGAACAGATGATGATCGCCGCCTAGGATTTGATTGCCCGGCGCGGCGAGCTCCATTCGCATCAGGATCGACATGATCGTCCCGACCACCCCCGCGATGATCGCGAAGGTGAGGTACATCGTGCCGATGTCCTTGTGATTGGTCGAATAGAGCCAGCGCGTGACCCCGCGCGGATGATCCGAATGGCCTGCGTGAGCGCCGGAATAGCTCATGATGATTCCCTCTCGCGTCCTTAGCGCGCGCTGCCCGCGTCGCTCAAGCCGGCGACCTTGACCGCGCCAGCGCTCTCGTTCATGGCCGCCTTCTTCTCGGAGACCCAGGCGGCGAACTCGCTCTTGCTGACCGCCTTGACCATGATCGGCATGAAGCCGTGATTGGTGCCGCAGAGCTCCGAGCACTGGCCGTAATAGGTGCCAACGTCGTTGATGCGCACCCAGGTCTCGTTGATGCGCCCGGGCACGGCGTCGATCTTCACGCCCAGGGCCGGCAGGGCAAATGCATGAATCACATCGTCCGCCGTCGTCAAAATACGAATGTCCGTCTCGGTCGGCAGCACCACCGCATTGTCGGTCGCGAGCAATCTCGGCTCGCCCTCGGCGAGTTCGCTCTCTTCCTTCATGATCGCATCGAAGCCGAGGCCGTCATGATCGGCGTATTCGTAGGACCAGTACCACTGATGCCCGATCGCCTTGAGCGTCATCTCGGGACTGGCCGCGCGGTCCTGGTAATAGAGCAGACGGATCGAAGGAATCGCGATGGCCAGCAGGATGATGACCGGAATCGCGGTCCACACCATTTCGAGCATGGTGTTGTGCGACCACTTTTGCGGCGTCGGGTTGCGCCGCTTACCGAAGCGCAGGATCACGATGCCGAGCAGCACCATGACCAGCGCCGCGATCACGATCGCCACGATGGTCACGATGTCATGAAACTCGTCGATGCGCTCCATCACCGGCGAATGAGCATTTTGGAAATTGGTCTGCCAGTCGTGCGGCGCGCCGACCGCTGCATCCTCGGCCCAGGCGCCGACCGCGAACAGCGCCGTCGTAGCCATGGCCGCAAGCGCGGCCAGACCGCTCTTGAGCTTCCGCATCTCTGTCCTCTGCATTCCCTCGGTGGCCGCGGCGCACATCCGGCCGGACATGCGCCATCATCGCGCGGCCCCGCCCCTTCGGTACCCCGCGCTATGTCGGCTCGGAGTATAGGTCCAAGCGCTTTGTCGTGCGAGCCTTCAGGCCGGCTTGGCCAAGGCCCTATACATTCCCATGATTATCCTATATGTTATTGAAATATAAACATTTTACTCTGGAACCTGAGAAGCGAAGGGGGCGCCGAGGTTGCGACCAATTGTCGCGATTTCGCCAACTTGCGCCGAGCCTGTGACGCCATGCCTGCTGGCTTGTGGGGCGTCGCTACCCATATGATTTGTCGAGTCGTTCTTGACCGAGGAGTTCTCCGATGGATTCCGCCGCGATCGCGCGCGATCTGTTTTTCACCCGCGCTGGCCTCGATGAGCGCCGCACCACCGCCTTGCTCGGCGAGGCGTTCAAGGGCGCCGAGGATGGCGAGCTCTTTCTCGAATACCGCCAGAGCGAGGCGCTCTCGTTCGACGATGGCCGCATCAAATCGACCAGCTTCGACGTGACCCAAGGGTTTGGTCTACGCGTTGTCATCGGTGAATCGACGGGATACGCGCATGCCTCCGACCTGAGCGAGGGCGCCTTGAAGCGCGCGGTCGGGTCGCTCGGCGCGGTCAGCCGCGGCGCCGGCGGCCAACGCGCACTTGGCCCGTCGCGGACCAATCGCACGCTTTACGCGCCGGAAAACCCGCTCGACGATGTGCCGCTTGAAGAGAAGATCGCGCTGCTTGCGGCGATCGACGCCTATGCGCGGAACAAGGATTCCAACGTGCGCCA
This sequence comes from Rhizobium sp. Q54, assembly GCA_945892755.1. Taxonomy (GTDB): domain Bacteria; phylum Pseudomonadota; class Alphaproteobacteria; order UBA828; family UBA828; genus SHWC01. Next base: position 90,732 of record CAMDDO010000002.1, read on the forward strand.
GGTCATGGCCTCGCTCGCCGGCGAGTGGCAAGTGGTGATGATCGAGCGCCCCGACGGTCAGCGCGTCGCCGATGTGCGCCCGCTGGTTCGGCTCAACGTCACGGTCGCGGTCGAGCGCGACGGGCGCATGGAAACGGGCTCGTTCGGCGTCGGCGGTCGCGAGGGTTATGGACGTTGGATCAAGCCCGAGGCCTGGCGCGCCCAAGTCGATGAGGCGCTGCGCCAGGCGTTGGTCAATCTCGAATCGGTCCCCGCGCCGGCCGGTGAAATGACCGTCATACTCGGTCCTGGCTGGCCCGGCATCTTGCTGCACGAAGCCACCGGCCATGGCCTTGAGGGTGATTTCAACCGCAAGAAAACCTCGGCCTTTGCCGGTTTGCTCGGCCAACGCGTCGCGGCCGAGGGCGTTACGGTGATCGACGACGGCACGATCCCGGGCCGGCGCGGCTCGCTCACGGTCGATGACGAGGGCACGCCGAGCGGCCGCACCGTGCTGATCGAAAACGGCATCTTGCGCGGCTATTTGCAGGACCGCATGAACGCGCGCCTGATGGGCATGGAGCCGACCGGCAATGGCCGGCGCGAGAGCTTCGCGCACCAGCCATTGCCACGCATGACCAACACCTTCATGCTCGCTGGCGACCGCGCGCCGGAAGACATCATCAAGGGCGTCACGAAGGGACTCTTTGCCGTCAATTTCGGTGGCGGGCAGGTCGACATCACCTCGGGCAAGTTCGTCTTCTCGGCGTCCGAGGCGTACATGATCGAGAATGGCAAGTTGGGCGCACCGGTCAAAGGCGCGAGCCTGATCGGCAATGGCCCCGATGTGCTGACGCGGGTCAGCGCGGTCGGCAATGACATGGCGCTCGACCCCGGCATCGGCACCTGCGGCAAAGCCGGCCAGGGCGTGCCGGTCGGCGTCGGGCTGCCTACCGTGCGTATCGATGGGTTGACCGTCGGCGGCACCCAGGCCGGCTGAGACCAAGTCTCGATGAGCCCGCCTGATCGAGACTTGGCCGGCGCGACTGCGCCGCGCCGCTTATGCGGCGAAAGCCAAGCGCGCGGGACGCGCGCGCCCGGCGCTTGAGGACTTCCCGATGATCGCCAAGATCATCGGGAGATACCATCAAGAACGCAGCACCTGGCCTGATGTCGCGCCGCTCATCGTGCCATTGGCCCAAGTGATGTCGCCATTGACCATGGTGTATTCGACGCCGCGTGAGCGCATCACCATGCGCTTGGCCCCAGTCGGCAGGTCGTAGCTCCGCTCCTGACGATCCGCCGAGCCAACCGTCGCGGGGTCAAAGATCACGATGTCGGCGGCGTAGCCCGTCTTGAGCCGCCCACGGTCCTTAATGCCGAACAGGTCGGCCGGCTGCGCCGTCAACCGAGACACCGCGTGCTCAAGCGACATGGCTTGGCGCTCGCGTACCCAGGTGCCGAGCACGAAGGTCGGATAGCCCGCGTCGCACAGCATGTCGACATGGGCGCCGCCGTCGCCGAGCGCCATCAGGGTATGCGGGTCGGTCAGCAGTTCCTGCACGCCCGACAATGATGTGTTGAACAAAGCGAGGGTAAACTCGATAGCGAGGTCGTCTTCCAGCGTGAGGTCGAGCAAAGTGTCTATCCCGTCCTTGCCGCGCGCGCGCGCGATGTCGGCAATGGTCCGGCCTTCGAGCGGCTTCATCGCCGGGTTGTGGACCTCGAGCACCGCGAGCCGTCCCCAATCGCCGCCGAAGACCTGCGCGCCCTTTAGTTCCGTGCGAAACGCGTTGCGGAATTCGGGATCGCGATAGACCGCTTCCTGTGCCGCTTTCGAGGGGTCCTTAAAGACCCGGCTCCAGCACGGAAACGACGCGAACGAGAACGGATTGCGCATGTTGACTTCGCGCGTCAGAGGCAGCGGCGAGGTCTGGGGCACGGCGCCGCGATTGATCAGATTACCAACCTTGCGCAACGCGTCCTGCCAGGCATTCGGCACATCGTCGCGCTGGAAGAGCGCGAGGAAGGTGACCGGCCGCGCGCTCTCATCGAGTAGGAATTCAAGCAGATCGCGCTCCTCATCGGTCATGACCGAGACTTTCTTGGTCAGCGCGATCTCGATCGCGCCCTTACCAGTTTCCTTGAGCACATTGGCATAGGCCTTGAGCTCGGCCTGGCTCGCATTGCGGCAGGCGAGCGGCCGCCCTTCATAGCCCATGTGCTGATTAAACGTTGTGGTTGAGAAGCCGAACGCGCCGGCATCGACCGCGCCGCGTAAGAGCGCCTTGATCTTTGCGGTCTCCTCAATCGTCGCCGCACGCTCCATCGATGCTTCGCCCATGACGTAGTGGCGAAACGGAGTCAGCGGCGCGAGGAAGGCGAGATTGAGCGCCGAAGGCCGCCGCGCGGCGGCCGCGATATAATCGGGGAAGCTCTCCCAATCCCAAGTGATGCCGGTATTGAGCACATCGAACGGAATGCCCTCGACACTCACGAGATCGCGCATCGCGATCTCGCGCGCGGATGGACGGCAGGGCGCGATGCCGACGCCGCAATTGCCCATCACGACCGAGGTCACGCCATGCCAGGACGACGGCGAGATCGCCGGATCCCAACAGATCTGCGCGTCATAATGGGTGTGCGGATCGATGAAGCCCGGCGCCACGACGCAATCGGCGGCATCAATCACGCGCGTCGCGCCCTCATTGAGCTTGCCGATCTCGACGATCTTGCCGCCTTTGACCGCGAGGTCGGCGCGGCGCGCCGGTGCCTCCGTGCCATCAATGACGAGCCCATTCTTGATCAGCATGTCATGGGGCATGGCGCATCCTGTTCAATGTAAGAGATGTCGATGAATCTAATAGCCGATCGCGCAGCCATCCTTGCGCGGGTCCGACCCGCCGGTCAGCACGCCCTGTTTCCAATCGATATGAATGGCCTGGCCGCCGCCATGCGGCAATTCGGCCATCACGATCTTGTGGCCGAGCCCGGCGAGTTGACCGAGCGTCGCCGCCGGCACGCTCCGCTCGCATTCAAGCACATTATCAAAATGAAAGGCGCGTGGGCTGTCGAGCGCCTCCTGCACATCCATGCCGTAATCGATCACATTGGTGACGAAATGGGCATGCCCGGTCGCCTGATAATGGCCGCCCATCACGCCGAACGGCATGAGGCAGCGCTTGCCTTCGCCGACCATGCCAGGAATGATCGTGTGCATCGGTCGCTTGCCGGGCGCGATCGCGTTCGGGTGATTGCGGTCATTGACCACGAACGAGGCACCGCGATTTTGCAGCATCACGCCACTTTTAGGCGTGCATAGACCGCTGCCGAAATTATGAAAGGTCGAGTTGATGAACGAGATCGCGTTGTGCTCGCCATCGACCACGGTGAGGTAGACCGTATCCTTGTGCGCGGGTAGACCGGCCGGCGGCAGCGTCGCCATCGCGCGGTCGCGCCTGATATGGCCGCGCAGCGCCTCGGCATAGGGCGCGCCGAGTAGCTGTTTGACCGGTACCTTCGCTTGTGTCGGATCGGCGACGAAGGCGTTGCGATCACGATAGGCTAGGCGCGTCGCCTCAGCCTCGAGATGAAAGCGTGCCGCGCCATGCGGATCGAGGCCGGTCAGATCATAGCCCGATAGAACATTGAGCATGATCAGCGCCACGATGCCCTGCCCGTTCGGCGGGCATTCATAGACGTCAACGCCGCGATAGCGCGTCTTGATCGGATCGACATAGTCGGCATCGTAGGACGCCAAATCGTCGAGCGAGAGCAGCCCGCCGCATTTGCGGAGATAGGACACGATGTCCTCGGCGACCTCACCGGTATAAAAGGCATCGCGGCCGCGCTTGGCGATTTTCTTGAGCGTCGCGGCGAGCTCGGGCTGATGGTGCACGGAACCCGCCTTCGGGGTCTTGCCGCCGGGCATGAAGATGCGCCGGGCGTTCGGGCATGGGCTCAGCTTCTCGACATTGCGCGCCCAATCCGCAGCGATGCGCGAATAAACCACATAGCCGCCCTCGGCGAGCTTGATCGCCGGCGCCAGCACCTCATCGAGGCCTTTGCGGCCGTGATCCTTGGAGAGCTTGGCCCAGGCCGCGACCGCGCCCGGCACGGTGACGGCATGAGGGCTCTGAAAGCCGATGCTCGCGACGCCGCGCTCGACGAAATAATCGATCGTCGCAGCCTTCGCGGCCTTGCCCGAGCCGTTCAGCGCGATCGGCGGAACCTGGCCCTTCGGCGCATAGAGCGCGAAGACATCGCCGCCAATGCCGGTCGATTGCGGCTCGACCACATTCAGCACGGCCGCCGCCGAGATGGCGGCATCGACCGCATTGCCGCCCGCCCGCAGCATTTCAATCGCGGTGCGGGTCGCTTCGGGGTGCGACGTGGCCGCCATGCCGCCTTGGCCATGCACCGGCGAACGGCCGGGCAGTTGGAAATCGCGCATCGACCTCTCCCTCTGATCGCGGGCGCACTATGCCGAACCCTGGGCCCGCCCGCCACCTCGGCGCTCAACGCTTCTCACCGAATCGTGTCTGGCGTTGACTGGCGGGCCTGCTGCACCCTCCGCTAAGCTTTCTTCTGAAAGCGCCAATCAGCCATCAGACCCAGACCGGGAGGTTGACGAATGAGACGCGATTTGATCTTGGGACTTGGGCTGGCCCTGGCCCTTGGCGGGGGGCCCGCGCTGGCGGCCGACGCGCCGGCACCGAAGCGCGTCACGGTAACCGGCGAGATCATCGATTCCTGGTGCTATCTCAGCGAGATCATGTACGCGCAGGGCTCGGCGCACCATCAATGCGCGCTCTGGTGCGCGCGGGGCGGCGTGCCGGTCGGCATATTGGGCGAGGACGAGCAGGTCTATGTCGTCTTGAAGATGCAGGACGATTCGGCGGTGCTCGAGAACCCCGGCATCATGAAGCTGCAAACCAACAAGGTTACGGTCGAAGGCAATCTCTATGAGCGCGACAGCGTGAAATACCTCGCGATCGACACGATCATCGATGACCAGGGCATCGTGAATTACAGCCACGAAGAATTCGACATCCAGCCGTTTGGGGAATGAGCGATGAGGAAGATCGGAACTCTCGCGGCCTTGGCCGTCGTGGCGCTCGGCGCCGGATTGAGCGAAGCGAACACTGCCCAGGCCGCCAATAGCTGGGGTCTGCCCGGGGAAGAGACGGCGCGGTTCGACGCCAAGGTGGTTGACGTGATGTGCGTGTTGACCGGCGATTGCCCGACCGACTGCGGCGCCGGCAAGCGAGTCATGGGGCTGTTGCGCGACTCGGGCGAACTCGTGCTCGCGATCAAGAACGCCGGGCCGTTCACCGGCACGGCGCGCGACCTCGTGCCGTTCTGCGGTCAAACCGTAACGGCCGACGGCCTGTTCACCATCAATTACGGCGTCAAGACCTTCGCGCTTCAATTCGTCAAACCCAAAGACGCCGATTGGCGCGGCGCCAACGGCTTCATCAAGGAATGGGCCAAGGAGCGCGCGCTCGACCCCAAGGACGACAAGGTCAAGCAATGGTTCCGCAATGACGAGCAGGTCAAGGCGCTGATCGACGAGCAAGGCAAGCTTGGCCTGAAGAGCAAGGGTATCACGCCCTAATTTATCGCCGGGGCCCGGCGGGGGTTTGACGCGCTCCGCCCGCCCGTTACACTCGGGCGCATGATCGAGCCCGATCTCTCCATCGATACGCGCGTGCCACGATTTCGGATTCCGTCATGAGCCGCAAGGTCGCCTTGATTTCGGGCGTCACCGGGCAGGATGGCGCCTATCTCGCCGCCTTTCTGCTCGGCAAGGGCTACCTTGTGCACGGCATCAAGCGGCGCTCGTCATCGTTCAACACGGCGCGCGTCGACGACCTCTACCGCGACCCACATTTGGGCGACGTCGCGTTCCGCCTGCATTATGGCGACATGACGGATGCCACTAACCTGATCCGGCTGTTGCAGGAGACCCAACCCGACGAGATCTACAATCTCGCGGCGCAGAGCCACGTCCAGGTCAGCTTCGAGACGCCGGAATACACCGCGAACGCTGACGGGCTCGGCACGCTGCGCTTGCTCGAGGCGATGCGCATTCTGGGTCTGAAAGAAAGGTCGCGCTTTTATCAGGCCTCGACCTCGGAGCTTTACGGCAATTCAGGCGAGCGACCGCAACGCGAGACCACGCCGTTTCGCCCGCGCAGCCCCTACGCCGCGGCTAAGCTCTACGCCTATTGGATCACGGTGAACTATCGCGAGGCCTATGGCTTCCACGCCTCGAACGGAATCCTGTTCAACCATGAGAGCCCGATGCGCGGCGAAACCTTCGTCACTCGAAAAGTGACGCGCGCGGTCGCCGCGATCGAGCTTGGGCTGCAGGACAAGCTCTGGCTCGGCAATCTCGACGCCACGCGTGACTGGGGCCATGCGCGCGACTATGTCGAAGGTATGTGGCTCATGCTTCAGCAGGCAACGCCTGATGACTATGTGCTGGCGAGCGGCGAGAGCCATAGCGTGCGCGAATTCGTCGAAGCGGCCTTCGCCGAAATCGGTCGCACCATCGAATGGCGCGGCACGGGCAAGAGCGAGAAAGGCATCGACACGAAGACCGGCGCGGTGCTGATCGAGATCGACGCGCGCTATTTCCGCCCGACCGAGGTTGATTTTCTCGAAGGCGATGCGACCAAGGCGCATGAGCGGCTCGGCTGGCGCCACCGCACCGGATTTCACGCGCTGGTGAAGGAGATGGTGACTGCCGATCTCAAGGCCATGAAAGCGGAGCGCCGCCCCAATCGTGAGTGAGGCGCGGACCCTTTATTCGCTCGATGGCAAGCGCGTTTGGGTCGCCGGCCATGGTGGCCTGGTCGGCTCGGCGCTCATGCGCCGGCTTGAGCGAGATCCCTGCACGGTAATGACCGTCGAGCGCGCCAAGCTTGATCTCAAACGTCAAGCCGGCGTCGAGGCGTGGCTCAAGGACGCGCGGCCGCAAGCGATTTTTCTCGCCGCGGCCACCGTCGGCGGCATCGCCTCGAACGATGCCCGACCCGGCGAGTACCTCTACGACAATCTGATGATCCAGGCGAATGTGATCGAGGCGGCGCGCCAAACTGGCGTCGAGAAGGTGCTGGTGCTGGGCTCGACCTGCATCTATCCGAAATTCGCGCCCCAGCCGATCGCCGAAGAGGATTTACTGACCGGGCCGCTCGAGCCGACCAATCAATGGTATGCGCTGGCCAAGATCGCGGGCGTCAAGCTGGCCGAGGCCTATCGCCGCCAATATGGCTTCGATGTGATCTCGGCCATGCCGACCAATCTCTATGGACCGGGCGATTTTTTCGCGGCCGAGGCGAGCCACGTCATTCCCGCGCTGATCGGCAAGATCCACACGGCCAAGACGCGCCGCGCTGCCAGCGTCGAAATCTGGGGTACCGGGCGACCGAAGCGCGAATTCCTGCACTGCGACGACGCGGCCGATGCGTTGGTCTTTTTGATGACGCGCTATTCCGGTCATTCGACGGTCAATGTCGGCACCGGCGAAGACCTATCGATTCGTGAACTCGCCACGTTGATCGCCGAGATTGTGGGCTATGGCGGCGGCTTCCACTTCAACACGCAGCGGCCAGACGGCACGCCGCGCAAATTGACCGATGGCAAAAAACTCGCCGCGCTCGGTTGGAAGGCCCGCATCAATCTTCGCGATGGCCTCACCGCGACCTACGAGTGGTATCGCGCGGCGCACGCTGATGGCCGCGTGCGCGCCTGATGCGCGATGGCTGAACGCTTTCCCCTCGATCATTCGGGCCAATGGTGCGAGGTGCTGCGGCCGCACCTTGGCGCGCCGCGCCCGGCGATCTTCCTTGATCGCGACGGCACGTTGATCGAGCTCGTCGAATATCTCGCCGAGCCCGACAAGGTACGCCTGATCGATTCCGCGCTTGCGCTAGTGCGTGCGGCCAATACGCGCGATTGGCCCGTGGTGGTCATCACCAATCAGTCTGCCATTGCGCGCGGGCTTCATGACTGGACCGCGTTCGCGGCAGTGCAACGGCGTTTGCTTGCACTGCTCGATGCGGCCGGTTGCGCGCTCGACGCCGTCATGGCCTGCCCGGCGCTACCCGATTCGAACGCACCCTGTCGCAAGCCCAATCCCGGCATGTTGCTCAGCGCGGCCCGAAGATTGCCGATCGAGCTCACCTCAAGTTGGATCGTCGGCGATTCGGCGATCGACCTCGAAGCCGGCAAGCGCGCCGGTCTTCGCCATGGCTGGTTGGCGCCGACCGGCTATGGCTCACGCGATGAAGCGGCCGCGCGTTCCCTTGTCGGTTCGGGGTTTGACGCCGTGTTTCTGGAGCCGCTCTCTACTCTCGCCGCCAGACTTTCGACCGACCCGAGCTCATCAAACAAATAGCGCAGCCGATTGGCGGCGATGCGGCCAAAGCGAACCGCTTGGCGGCGCCGCAAACCCGTCGCCATGGCGACAAGGGGTGCTTCGCGGACGGAGCTCGGCGCCATAGCGGTCGGCGATCAGAAGGCCGGTGTGGGGCGGCAAGACCTCGCGCGGAAAGTCGGCCCCGACCGCGAAATAGAACCGGTCGCAATGCGCCACATAGTCCGGCCATTTCTGGTCGGCCCGAAAATCGGCGAGGCCGGATTTGATCTCGACGATCGCAAACCGCCCTTTGCCGCTCAGCGCCAAGACGTCGGCGCGCCGGCCGACCCCAAGCGGCACCTCGCAGAGCGGCGTGTACCCCATCGCGTCCAAGAGCCGACAAACCCCGCGGGCAAGGCCCGGCGCCGCCTCCCCCAGGCCGAATTGGCGGGTCAGATCAAGGGTCAGAAGCTGGCGGTCGTCCGCTGACATGACGGCCTATGTTCGTTAAATGTTCTTGAACAACCCAATTTATGGGCCTGGCCCGCCATTCCGCAAGCCCCGCGTGGCGCCGGCGCCTGCGGGTTAAGGTTTTGTTTGACGCTCATCGGGCTTACTCCCGCCATGCCCAATTCGAGAGCCCGTCGCGGGCGCATCGGCCTGTCATGACCAGTAGGTGGACCGTCTATAACCCTGCGGTGCAGGTGGAGACCGATCTCCATGACTGCGCGTATCGACTCGCGCGCTTGACCGACAGCCACAAGCGGGTGGCGCTGCACCTCAATCTGTCCAAATTGCAGCCGAGCCGGCGTCGAGAACACCATATGCGGCTCGCCATGGCGGTTTTCGATTCGCTCTTGATGCGCTACGAATGCCGCCTGTTCAGGCTGAGTAATGGCGATCTGGTGTTGGTCACCAAGGACACGCCGCTCTACGAAATCGAAACCCAACTAGCCAAGCTGCGCGGCATGTTCGCTGACGATCCGCTGGTTTACAGCGCGGGGCTGAATGGCGATGGCTTTGCGACGATCGTCGATATCAGCGCCGATACCGCGGCTTTCCTCAAGCGCTGCGATGACATCCTGGCCGACGCCGAGCAGCGCACGCGAGGCCTGGCCTCGCCCACGCTATCGCCGCCGATGAAGAACGAGGCGCGCGCGCTCGACATGCAGGGTTTGGCGATGCTCGACAGCGCGCTCTCGGCGACGTCGATCGGGCCGTTCTTGCGTCAACAGGCGGTCGTCTTGATCTCAGAGGACGGCGACGCGGAAACCGTCTTCACCGAGCTCTATGTCTCGATTCCCGAGCTGCAGCGTGCGCTCGCGCCGCAGGCCGACATCGAAGCCGATCCCTGGATTTTTCTTGGTCTGACGCACCTGCTCGATCGCAAGGTGCTGGCTCATCTCAACGCCGCCGGTGCGACCCCGCTGCCGCGCCCGGCAAGCCTGAATCTGTGCTTGTCCGGGCTCGACCACGCCATGCTCGACGGACTGATGAGATTGCAGAGCCGCTACCGTGAATGGCGCACCATCATCGAGACGCCGCATCTGGAGCCGTTTGTCGATCTCGCGGGCTACATGGAAAAGGCCGCGCGTCTGCGCGAGATGGGCTTTCGGATTTGCCTGGACGGTCTCTGCCACCACACGCTGCCGCTGATCGATCGCGAACGGCTCAACGCTGATTTCCTCAAGATCCGCTGGAGCCCGGCGCTTGAGCGTGAAGGCCTCGCGGCGCCACTCGGCCGGCTCGCCGCGGCGGTTCAGCGGGCCGGCGTGGAACGCGTGGTGCTTTGCCGCTGCGACGGCCCGGGGGCGCTCGCCTGGGGACGTTCGATCGGCATCAAGCTTTATCAAGGGCGCTACGTCGATATCCTGCATCACGGGACGGGAGATCCGCGCGGCACGGCAGAGCTCGCGCCATTCGCCCGGCATTGAACCGGCAGCGCCGCCTATTCGTGCGGCGAGTGCTTGCTGAGGATGCGTTGCAAGGTTCGCCTGTGCATGTTGAGCTGCCGCGCCGTCCTCGAAACATTGCGATCGCACTGTTCGTAGATGCGCTGGATATGCTCCCAGCGCACCCGGTCGGCCGACATTGGGTTTTCAGGCGGCGCGGGCAATTTGGTCCCGGTCGCGTTGAGCGCGCGGTCGATATCGTCGGCATCGGCCGGCTTGGCCAGATAGTCGATCGCGCCGACCTTAACCGCGGTAACCGCGGTGGCGATATTGCCATAGCCGGTCAGCATGACGATGCGCATATCGGGACGAACCGCGTGCAATTCGCGCACGACCTCGAGCCCATTGCCACCCGGCATGCGGAGATCGACCACGGCGTAATCAGGCCGCAGCCGATGCCCGAGCGCGATCGCCTCGGCAACGTCGGACGCGGTCGAAACCTTGTAGCCGCGCCGCCCCATCGCGGTGGCGAGGCGTTGGCGCAGCGCCTCGTCGTCATCGACGATAAGCAACGAGCGCGCCGCGGCGCCCGACTTGATCGGGTCCGCCGTGACGTCCGGCGGCAAATCGCTCCGCTCGCTCATGGTCTCCCCATGTCGACAGGTCGAAGCGCGCCTTCGGTCGGCAGGCTCTCGAGGATCGCGCGCGGCCATTCGACGCTAACCTGGGCGCCGCCGCCCTGGCGATTGTGAAAGGCGACGCGAGCGCCGGTGCGCTCCAGCAAGGTCTTCGCGATGAAGAGCCCAAGCCCGAGCCGCCCCTCGTCGCGTCGGGTCGAGAGATAGGGCTCGCCCAGCTCGGCGAGCAATCCGGGGGGAAAGCCCGGCCCATCATCGAGCACGTCGATCGCCACCTGCTTCTCGCTCCATCGGACCCGCACCTCGACCGCCTGCCGGCTGAACTCAACCGCGTTCTCGATCAGATTGCCTAGCCCATGCATGATTTCGGCGCGCCGCGCAATCTCAGGCTCGCGCGCCGGCGACCCGTCCAAGGGTTCTGGAACGATCCTTACGCCGCGCTCGCGTGTCCGGAGCGGCGCGGCGGCGGCCTCGGCGAGGGCGCTGATCGGCAGGCGGCCATAGGGCGAATCGAGCGCGCCCTGACTCAAGCCTGAGAGCCGCCCCAAGATTTCGCGGCAGCGTCCGGTCTGCTCGACCAGAAGACGCACATCGTCGCCGAGCGGACTATCGGCCGGCAGGTCGCGCGCGATCTCCTTGGTAACCAGAAGAATGGTCGAGAGCGGCGTGCCCAGCTCGTGCGCCGCCGCCGCCGCGAGCGCGCCGAGCGCCGAGACGCGCTGTTCGCGCGCCAGCGCGGCCTGGAGTGCGCCATAGGCGTCGACCATGGCGCGCGCCTCGGCCGAAACGCGAAAAGTATAGGCGGCGATGAACACGGTGCCGAGCACGAGCGCCGCCCATGTTCCCGTCAAATAGAGCGCCGGCAGGAGCAGCGTCGCGCCTGCCCAGGGCAACGGCCAATGGAAGACCGAGACCAGCGAAATGCAGATCAGGGCCAGCCCGCACAGCGCCATGGTCGAGCGCAGGCTGAGAATGGTCGCCGCGACCGTGACCGGCACGACGAACAGGAAGGCGAAAGGGTTTTGCAGCCCGCCGGTCAGGGCCAGCAGCACGGAGAGCTGAATCACGTCGTAACCGAGATAGAGCGCGGCGCCGGTATCGCCGAGCCGGGTCTGCGGTGGCCACAGCACCGTGCTGAGCAGATTGACCAAGGCGGAGAGGGCGACCGCGCCCAGCGTCGGCAGCAGGGGCAGCTCGAAGCCCAGCGTGAAATGCACCGCGAGCAGACTGACCAGCTGCCCGGTAATCGCCACCCAGCGGATGAGAATCAGCGTGCGCAGGCGGATCGGCCCGCCCAGCGCGCGTGGGGTTCGGCTCTCGAGCCAGTTTGCGATCGCCATAGGCTGTTATACCAAGCCTTGATGAGCCTGGCTCATCAAGGCTTGGCCGGCGCGACCGCGTTGCGCGTTTAGCGCGCGCCCGAGCACGCGACACCCCCTTGGCGGCGAACCTCCAACAAGAGTCACGCGTCAATCTCTGGCACGAATCGTGTGCGCCGGGCGATAGTCGGGCATGGCAACAGATGTGATCGTGGCCGAGACCATCAGCAAGCGCTTCGGCGCGGTCGTGGCGCTCGAGCCCATGAGCCTCAGGATCGCAGCCGGGGGTATTGTCGGGCTCCTGGGCGGCAATGGCGCGGGCAAGACCACCACCATGGCCATGCTGCTCGGGCTCTTGAGGCCGTCGAGCGGGCGGATCGAGATCTTCGGCCTCGAGCTCGAGCGGCACCGCTATGAGCTGCTGCCGCGCATGAACTTTTCCTCGCCCTATGTCGATCTGCCGCACCGGCTGACAGCGCTCGAGAATCTGCGCGTCTATGCCCGGCTCTACGGTGTCGTGCGGCCCGAGGCGCGTATCGCCGAACTCGCCGACGATCTCGACATCGGCAATCTCCTGCGCCGCCCGGTCGGCAAGCTCTCGGCCGGCCAGCGCACGCGCATCGCGCTGGCGAAATCGCTGATCAACCGCCCGGCGCTGCTCCTGCTCGACGAGCCGACCGCCTCGCTCGATCCCGACACGGCCGATTGGGTGCGCGGCTACATCCAGCGCTACCGCGCCGAATCGGGCGCCACCATCGTGCTCGCCTCGCACAACATGGCCGAGGTCGAGCGGCTGTGCGACGACGTGATCATGTTGAAGGCCGGCCGCCTGGTCGACCGCGACTCGCCCGCCGGCCTGATCGCGCGCTATGGCCGCCACACCATGGAAGAAGTTTTCCTCGATATCGCGCGCTCGGGCGCGCGTTCCGCACCATGACGCGCTCGGGCGCGCGTTCCGCACCATGACGCGCGACCGAGGCAAAGCGCGATGATCGCTCATCGAGACTTGGCCGGCGCGACCGCGCCGCGCCGCGTCAGCGGCGGAAGCCAAGCGCGCGGAGCGCGCGCCCGGCGCCTGAGGGCGCCGCGATGATCGATCACGATCATCGCCACACCGTCGAGCTCCGGCGCACCGGCCCGCTGACGCGGATCGGCGCGCTGGTGCTGCGCCATCTCTATCTCTTGCGCGGCTCGTGGCCGAGGCTCTTGGAGCTGATCTACTGGCCGACCGTCCAGATGATCCTCTGGGGCATGATTACCCAGTTCCTGGTGACCGAGAGCGTCTGGGTACAGCAGGCGGGCGGCGCGCTGATCGCCGGCGTGCTGCTGTGGGACGTGCTGTTCCGCGGCCAGCTCGGCTTCACGCTGGTGTTCCTCGAGGAGATGTGGTCGCGCAATCTCGGCCATTTGTTCGTCAGCCCGATCCGGCCGATCGAGATGGTCGCCGCGTTCATGCTGATGAGCCTGATCCGCACGCTGATCGGCGTCGGCGGCGCCTCGGTGATCGCGATCCTGCTCTATCACTATTCGATCTTCGACATGGGCCTGCCGCTGATCGCGTTCTTCTTCGGCCTGATCGTGATGAGCTGGGCGCTCGGCTTGGTGGTGAGCGCGCTGATCCTACGCTTCGGGCTCGGCGCGGAGAGCCTGGCCTGGTTCCTGGTCTTCGCGCTGGCGCCAATCAGTGGCGTCTATTACCCGATCAGCGTGCTGCCGGATTGGGTCGAGCCGATCGCCTTCGCGCTGCCCTCCGCGCATATCTTCGAAGGCATGCGCGCGGTGCTGATCGATCATGTGGTGCGCTGGGATTTGCTGCGCCACGTCTTCCTGCTCGACGCCGCCTATCTGGTGATCGGCGTCGCCGTGTTCCTGCTCGCGGTCCGCATCGCGCGGCAACGCGGGCTGTTGCACCAGGTGGGGGAGTAGGGGCGGCTATACTTTGCCGCTCACACCGGCCTCTTCGAACGTCGCCATGCCGGAATGGCAGGCCAGCGCCGCGCGCACGATAAGCGCGGCGAGCGCGGCGCCCGAGGCCTCGCCGAGCCGCATCTCCAAATCGACCAGCGGCGCCATGCCGAGCGCCTCGATCAGGCGCCGATGGCCGGCTTCGGCCGAGCAATGCCCGATCCGGCAATGCGCGAGCGCGTTGGGCGCGAGTTTGGCGAGCGGCAGGGCGGCCGCGGTGCAGGTGAACCCGTCAAGCAGCACGGGCACGCGCCCGAGCCTGGCGCCCAGCACCGCGCCCAGGATCGCGGCGAGCTCGCGCCCGCCGAGCCGGCGCAGCGCCTCCAGTGGATCGCGCGTCGAGGCGCCATGGCGCGCGAGACCCCCGTCGATCGCCGCGCGCTTGCGCGCGAGGCCAGCCTCATCGACGCCGCTGCCCCGCCCGGCCCAAGCCGCGCCGTCGCCGCCGAGCAATGCGGCCGCGAGCGCGGCGCCGCTCGTCGTATTGGCGATGCCCATTTCACCCAGGCACAGCAAATCCGGCGCCGGCTCGAGCGCGTCCATGCCGGCGCGGATCGCCTCGACGCATTCGGCCTCGCTCAGCGCCGGCGCTTCGGTGAAATCCGCGGTCGGCCGCTCGAGCGAAAGCGGCACGACGCGAAGCTCGGCTTCGAGCAGCCTTGCCAGCTGATTGATCGCGGCGCCGCCGCGCGCATAGTTTTGCACCATCTCGGCGGTGACCGTGGCGGGAAAGGCCGAGACCCCCTTGGCCGCGATGCCGTGATTGCCGGCGAAGACGACGATGCGGATGCGCGTGACGCTCGGGATCGCGCGGTCCTGCCAGCCGGCCAGCCAGAGCGCGAGCTCCTCGAGCCGGCCGAGCGAGCCCGGCGGCTTGGTCAGCGCGTTCTGGCGCTTCGCCGCCGCCTCGACCGCGCGGCTCGATGCGACCGGCAGCGCCCGGCAGAGCCGGCGCACATCATCGAAACTCCCGATGGTTGGAAGCGAACCGGCATCGGTCATGGACGGCAGCCTTGGCGGGTGAGGGAAGCTATCCTATAACCCGAGCTATAACCCGTACCGACCAAGCGACCAAGCTGAGCCGAAGCCGAGGAAGCCCGCGCGTGGCGCCTGACCAGGATCCGATCGAAGATCGCGCCGCGCGTTTTGCCCGCGGCGTCGAGCGCGCGACCCGTGCCTGGCTGGTCGATCTCTCGGCCGCGTCGCGCCTGCTGACCCGCATGCCGCCGCTCTTGCGCCGGCGCTTCGGCGCGGCCGAAGCGGTTGCCGCGCCGGGCCCGATCGGGCGCGCGGTGCGGGCGTTTCCGGTGGTCGGCGCGGGCGTCGGGCTGGCCGCCGGCATCGTCTATTTGATCCTCCATGCCATCGGGCTGCCGGCCGCCATTGCCGGCGTCGTGGCGATCGCGATCAGCGCGCTCCTGACCGGCGCGCTGCACGAGGACGGGCTCGCCGATACCGCCGATGGCTTCGGCGGCGGCGCGACGCGCGAACGCAAGCTCGAGCTGATGCATGACAGCCGAATCGGCGCCTATGGCGTGCTCGCGCTCTTGCTCGTGCTCGGTGCCAAGCTCGGCACGTTGGTCGACCTCGAAAGCATCGGCCTGGTCTTGGCGGGCATGGTGTGCGCCGGCGCCTCGTCGCGCGCCCTCATGCCGCCCCTGATGCGCTGGCTTGAGCCGGCGCGGCCCGACGGGCTCGGCGCCAGCGCCGGAAGGCCGCCGGCGGACGCGGTGTTGACCGGACTGGCCTTGGCGGCCGTGCTCTCCCTCCTGCTCCTGAGCTGGTCGGGCCTGGTGGCTTTTTTGATCGCGGCACTGGGCGCGTTGGGCATGGCGCTCCTCGCGCGCCGCCAGATCGGCGGCCAGACCGGCGATGTGTTGGGCGCGACGCAACAAGTCGCCGAGCTACTTTTCTTGCTTAGCCTCGCCGCAATTCGATGAGCCAAGCGAACCGGCCGGTGGTCACCCGGTGGTGGTGGATTCGCCACGCGCCGGTGCGCAATCACGGCGGGCGTTGCTACGGCCAGAGCGATGTGCTGGCCGATGTGTCCGATGACGCGGCATTTGCGGCTCTCGCGCGTGCTTTGCCGCAAGAGGCGCTCTGGGTGACCAGCCAACTCACGCGCACGCAGCAAACCGCGAAGGCGATTGCCGCGGCTGGGCATTCGATCGGCGAGCCGCTGGTCGAACCTGATCTCGCCGAGCAGAATTTCGGTCTCTGGCAGGGCCGTCGTTACGAAGAGATCGATCAGGACCTTGGCGAGGCGCACAAATTCTGGATCGCGCCGGCGCATCACGCGCCGCCCGAAGGCGAATCCTTCCTCGACGTGATCGCGCGGGCCGGCGGCGCGATCGAGCGGCTGACCCGCGACCATGCGGGGCAGCACATCGTGGCGGTCGCCCATGGCGGTTCGATCCGCGCCGCGCTTCAGATCGCGCTCGACACCCCGCCGGAGCGCGCGCTCGCCTTCGCCATCGACAATCTCTCGCTGACCCGCATCGACCATGTCGACGGCCCCGGCCAAGGCGGTCAATGGCGCGTCGTCTCGGTCAATCTCTCGCCCATTCATCCGAAACCATAGCCAAGCCGGCGGGGCTGAGTTAGCTTCGCTCCCGACGGCAAGACAGGGAAGCCGGTGCCGCGACCGAGGCCGATCGGCCAAGGGCGCTAGACCGGCGCTGCCCCCGCAACTGTGAGCGGTGAGGCTCGATCCTTCCGTGCGGATCCCCCGCACGGGCCACTGGCGCCAAGCGTCGGGAAGGTGGGATCGGGCTGATGAACCCGAGCCAGGAGACCTCCTTGCTGTCACGGCAACGCGAATCCTCGGAGGGAGGATGCCTGCGGCTTTATCTTCCGGCGCGGCCATGCCCGTGCCAAATCTCGATGCTTCGGCGAGGCTCGTGCTCGTCATCGGCGGCGCGCGCTCGGGCAAGAGCGCCTATGCCGAACGGCTTTGTCTGGCCTCGGGGCTGAGCCCGCTCTACCTCGCCACCGCCGAAGCGCGCGATGCCGAAATGGCGGCGCGCATCGATCAACACCAGGCACGCCGGGGCTCGCTGTGGCGCAGTGCCGAGGCCCCGCTCGATCTGGTCGAGGCGCTTGATGCCCATGCCGGCGTCCACGCCATCGTGTTGGTCGATTGCCTGACGCTTTGGCTCTCGAACCTGATCGAAGCGAAGCGCACGCCCGAGGACGAGTCGGCGCGGCTGATCGCGACATTGCCAAAGCTGGCTGGCCCGGTCGTTTTTGTTTCAAACGAAGTCGGGCTCGGCATCGTGCCCGATAATCCGCTCGCGCGTCGCTTTCGCGACGAGGCCGGGCGACTCAATCAACGCATCGCCGAGCTCGCCGACCGCGTGGTGTTCATCGCCGCCGGCCTGCCGCTCGTGCTCAAGGGAGTTGCCGCATGAATGTTCCGCGTTCGACCGCGCGCGTGCCGACCACGGTGATCACCGGGTTTCTTGGCGCGGGCAAGACCAGTCTGATCCGCCATTTGCTATCCAGCGCCAACGGTCGGCGACTCGCCCTCATGATCAACGAGTTCGGCGATGTCGGCATCGATGAGGCGCTGCTGCGTGGGTGCGGCGATGAAACCTGCGCCGAGAGCGACATCATCGAACTGACCAATGGCTGCATCTGTTGCACGGTCGCGGATGATTTCGCGCCGGCCATGCAAAAGCTTTTGGCGCGCAACCCGGCACCCGAGCACATCGTGATCGAAACCTCGGGGCTCGCTCTGCCCAAACCCTTGGTCGACGCCTTTAACTGGCCCGAGATCAGAACACGGCTCACGGTCGATGGCGTGGTCGTGGTGGTCGATGGCGAAGCGTTCAATCAAGGCCGCGTGGTTGGCGATGCCTTGCGTCTCGCGAAGCAACGTCAAGTCGACCCCGCGCTCGATCATGAAGATCCGGTCGAGGAGGTCTTTGTCGACCAACTCGCCTGCGCCGATCTGATCGTGCTCAACAAATGCGATCTGTTGAGCGCGACCGAGCGCGCGACCCTGGTCGAAAAACTCTTGGCGGTGGCGCGACTGGGCGTGCGGGTGCTCCAGTCGACCGGCGCCGCTCTGCCGATCGAGGCGCTGCTCGGCCTGGGCGCCGCGGCGGAAGCGGATATCGCCAATCGCCGCACGCTGCACGATGCCGAGCCCGAGCATAATCACGACGACTTTGAGAGCACGGTGATCGCGCTGCCGCCGATCTCCGATCCCGACGCCTTCGAGCGCCGTTTGGCTTCGCTCTTCACCGAGCTACCAATACTGCGCGCCAAGGGCTTTCTCGACGTGCCGGGCAAGGCAAGGCGGCGCGTGGTGCAGGGCGTCGGACCGCGCATCGATGGCTATTACGACCGCGCCTGGGCAAGCGATGAAACGCGCACGAGCGAGCTTGTCGTGATCGGCCTGCGACCGCTCGATTGCGCCGCGCTCAAAGCCGCGCTCGCCTAGACCACGGCCAATGCACCTTCTCGCCGCCTCGCCGCTTCAGATCAACGATGGCAAAGGCCCGGTGCTGCTCGCGCAGACGCCGGGCGACATCGTCGTGCTGAGTGCAGCGGCGAGCGAATTGGCGTGTTTGGCGGGTGCGCAAGGCGCGTTACCCGATGAGGCGCCGACGCTGCGCCTCGCGAACCTTTTGGACCTCGGCCACAATCTCGCGATCGATCATTACGTCGATCAGGTCATCGCCAAGGCGCGGCTCGTCATCATGCGCCTGCTCGGCGGTCGCACCTATTGGCCTTATGGCGTCGAGTGCGCGGTGAGTGTCGCGCGTGCGCGTGGCTCTAGGCTTGCGCTGCTTTCGGGCGATGAGCGCCTCGATAGCGAGTTGATCGAGCTTTCGACGCTTGATGAGGCAACGCTCAAGCGCCTGCAGCGCTATTTCACCGAGGGCGGCACCGCAAATGCCGAAGCGCTGCTGCGCTTTGCCGCAACACTGATCGGCCGTGCAGGCGAAGCCCCAGCGCCGCAGGTCTTGCCGCGCGCCGGCACGCTCGCGACCCGAACACCGGCAGCGAACCCAGAGGCACCGATCGCGCTTCTTCTGTTCTATCGCGCGCTCGTGCAGGCGGGCGATCTGGCACCGATCGAGGCGCTATGCCGCGCCCTTGTCGAGCGCGGCCTTGCTGTGGTGCCGGTCTTCATCACCAGCCTGCGCGACGCGAGCTCCGCCGCGTTCGTCGAGAGCCTGATACGCGCGCACCAGCCGGGCATCATCTTGAATGCGACGGCCTTTGCGGTCGCCGCCGAGGTCGGTGCGACAACGAGCGTGCTCGATCAGGCCGAGACACCGGTCCTACAGGTCGTCATGTCCGGCGATAGCCGCGAGACGTGGCTCAATGGCACGCGCGGGCTTTCGGCCAAGGACATCGCGATGCACGTCGCCTTGCCTGAGATGGATGGACGGATTCTTTCACGCGCGGTCTCGTTCAAGGCGCCGGCCGCGCTCGATGCGCGCACCGAGACCGCAATCGTCCGTCACGCGCCCGAGCCCGACCGGATCGACTTCGTGGCCGATCTCGCCGCGCGCTGGGTTCGGCTGCGACAGGCGCCGGTGAGCGAGCGACGCGTTGCGCTCGTGCTTGCCAATTATCCGAACCGCGACGGCAGGCTCGGCAATGGCGTGGGGCTCGATACGCCGGCGAGCGCGCTCGCGCTTATCGACGCTTTGCGCACGGCCGGCTATGACATCGGCGCACCGCCCGCCTATGCCGACGCCCTGATGCGCGAGCTCAGCGCCGGGCCAACCAATGATCACGCGCGGAATCGGACACGCACCGCCGCACATATCTTGCCGCTCGCGCAATACCGCGCCTTTTTCGAGGCGCTGCCTGAGGCGGTGCGCGAGGCGATCAATACGCGCTGGGGCGGACCGGAGCGCGATCCGTTCTTCCGGGCCGCGCCGGGTGGCTTCGCTCTCGCGGTGCATCGCTTCGGCAATCTCGTGATCGCGTTGCAACCGGCGCGCGGCTATAACATCGATCCGAAATCGAGCTATCACGACCCCGCTTTGCCGCCGCCCCACGGCTATCTCGCCTTCTATGCCTGGCTGCGCCAAGGCTTCGACGCCCACGCGATTGTTCAGCTTGGGAAGCACGGCAATCTCGAATGGTTGCCCGGCAAGGCACTCGCGCTTTCGAACGCCTGCTTCCCCGAGGCCGCGTTGGGGCCGACGCCGCTGATCTATCCCTTTATCGTCAATGATCCGGGTGAAGGCGCTCAGGCCAAGCGACGCAGCGCCGCCGTGATCGTCGATCATCTAATGCCGCCCCTGGCGCGTGCCGAAAGCCATGGCGAGATGCGCCGGCTCGAAGCGCTGATCGATGAGTATTACGAAGCCGCGAGCCTCGATCCGCGCCGCCTGAAGCCGCTCGCCGAAGCGATCATCGAGCGCGCTCGCGCCGAGCGGCTGGATGATGAATGCGGCATCGGCCGCGACGAGCCGATCGAGAGCGCGCTTGGCAAGCTCGATGGCTATCTGTGTGAGCTGAAGGAGCGTCAAATCAGGAACGGCCTGCACGTGCTTGGTTGCTCGCCCACAGGACCGGCACGGGCCGAGACGCTGCTCGCCTTTGCCCGGGCGCCGCGCGGACCGGGCGCGAGCCAAGCCTCGATCCTCCGCGCGCTGGCCGATGATTTGGGCCTTGGGCTCGACCCGCTCGATATCGACCTGGCGACGCCTTGGCAGAGCACGCGCCCCGCCTCGCTCGCCGCGTTGAGCGAGGCACCGTGGCGCACTACCGCCGATACGATTGAGCGCTTGGAAGCGCTCGCTCTTGGTCTCATCGATGGTCGGGCGGAACCGGAAGCCGCGTGGCAAAAGACGCGCCAAGTCCTCGCCGCGATCATGTCGCGCATCGCGCCATCGCTCGACCAATCGGGGGCACGCGAAATCATTGGCGTACTGCGCGCGCTTGATGGTCGCTTCGTGCCGCCGGGCCCGTCGGGTGCGCCCTCGCGCGGTCGGCCCGAGGTGCTCCCAACCGGCCGTAACTTTTTCTCGCTCGATACGCGCGCCGTGCCAACACCGGCCGCTTGGCATCTCGGCTTCGATTCGGCGCAGCGTCTGTGCGAGGACTATGCGCAGCGCACTGGCGATTGGCCGAAGCGCTTTGTGCTGACGGCCTGGGGCACGGCCAATATGCGCACCGGCGGCGATGACATCGCCCAAGCGCTTGCCCTGATCGGCGCGCGCCCGATGTGGGAGCCCAGCACCAATCGCGTATCGGGCTTCGAGATATTGCCGGTCACGCTGCTCGGCCGGCCGCGCGTCGATGTGACACTCCGCATCTCGGGCTTCTTCCGCGATGCTTTTCCGGCGCTGATCGATCTCTTTGATTCGGCCGTGCGCGCGGTCGCCGCACTTGATGAGAGCACGACCGACAATCCGCTCGCCGCCGACATTGCAGCGAACGCGGCGCCCTTTGCCGCGACGCGCATTTTCGGCTCGATGCCGGGCGCCTATGGCGCGGGGCTACAGGCCCTGATCGATGAAGGCGGCTGGCAGACACGTGGCGATTTGGCGGACGCTTATCTCGCTTGGGGTGGTTTCGCCTATGGCGGCGGCGCGGATGGCGCGCCGGCACGCGCGGCGCTCGAGACCCGCCTCAAGCGGACCGAGGCGGTCGTGCAGAACCAGGACAATACCGAGCACGATTTGTTGGATAGCGACGATTATTATCAATTCGAGGGCGGCGTCGCGGCAGCGATTGAAACGCTCGCGGGCAAGGCGCCGATCGTCTATCACAACGATCATTCGCTGCCCGAGCGCCCGCGCATTCGCACGCTCGATGACGAAATCGCCCGCACCGTACGCGCCCGCGCCGTCAATCCCAAATGGCTCGAGGGCGTGATGCGGCATGGTTATAAGGGCGCCTTCGAGATCGCCGCGACGGTTGATTATCTGTTCGCCTTCGCCGCGACCACGAACGCGGTGAAGGATCATCAGTTCGATCAACTCTATGACGCCTATATAGCGGATGAAGCGGTTCGCGGCTTCATGGCGCGTCACAACCCGGCGGCACTCGCCGAGACCGCCGCGCGCTTTCTCGAAGCGATGCGGCGCGCGCTTTGGCGGCCGCGCTCGAACGCGGCGCATGATCTTCTCACCCGCCTGTCACAGGAGCCCGTGCCATGAGCGAGGAGACCGAGCACGAACTCAATCAGCGCCACGCCGAGAAGATGGCCAAGCGCAAGGCCGCGCGTGATCGCATGCTTGCCACCAAGACCAAGGAGAAAGGCCTCCTGATCGTCCATACCGGCAAGGGCAAGGGCAAGTCGACCGCGGCCTTCGGGCTCGTCATGCGCGCGCTCGGCCATGGCAAGCGCGTCGGCATCGTGCAATTCGTCAAGGGCAAATGGCAGAGCGGCGAGCGTGTGGTGCTCGACCGATTCCCCGATCAAGTGACGTTGAAGATCATGGGCGAGGGTTTCACCTGGGATACCCAGGACCGCAAGCGCGACATCGCCTCGGCCGAAGCCGCCTTCGAAGCGGCGCGTGCCATGTTGAGCGACCCGGCGCTCGACTTGGTGGTGCTCGATGAGCTCAACATCGTGCTACGCTATGACTATCTGCCGCTCGACGAGGTGCGCGCGGCGTTGGCCGCGCGGCGCACGGGCCTCCACGTCGTGGTGACCGGGCGCAACGCCAAGCCGGCGCTGATCGAAGACGCCGATCTGGTGACCGAAATGGTCGAGATCAAGCATCCGTTCCGCGACGGCGTTCGGGCCCAGATCGGAATCGAATTCTAGCCGAGGAGTAGGAAATCATGAGGCGGATGAAATTCGTGCTGTTGATCGTCGCGACTGTCGTACTCGGCATGACCGGCGTCTCGAGCGCGCGCCAGGCCATGGCATTGACCGATCAAGAGGAGCTGGTCGACCGGGCCCGCTTGACCGTCGCTTCGCTCAAGGATTTCAACGACGTCGGCGTCATCGCCCCTTATATCAAAGGCGCGCGCGCCGTGGTCGTCATCCCCGCGTTCGTGAAAGCTGGATTCATCGTCGGCGGCGCGCATGGCGAGGGCGTTATGGTCGGCCGCAATCTCAAGACCGGGGCCTGGCGCTACCCGGCCTTCATCACGCTCTCCGAGGGCTCGATCGGACTTCAGATCGGTGCCGAATCCTCCGAGATCATCATGATCTGCCTGACCGAGAAGGGCGTGACCGCGCTGCTCGATGATGGCGTCAAGCTTGGCGCCGAGGCCGGCATCGCGGTGCTCACCATCGGCGGCGCGCGCGAGGCGGCAACCACCACCGCGGTCGGCGCCGACGTTGTCACCTTCGCGCGCTCGAAAGGCTTGTTTGGCGGGCTCTCGATCGAAGGCGCGGTGTTGGGCCAAGATCAGGCGTCGAATACGGCCTATCACGGCAAATCGTTTTCGACGCGCCAGCTGGTTACCACAGACGTCAAAGGCAATCGCGGGGCCGATGGCCTGCGCAAGGCGCTTGCCGGTTTCTGAGCCGGCGCCCAAATGCCGCTCACCACGCCTCGCCTGATGCTTCAGGGCACCGGCTCGAACGTCGGCAAGTCCCTGCTGGTCGCCGGGCTGTGCCGGGCCTATTGGCGGCGCGGGCTGAAGGTGCGCCCGTTCAAGTCACAAAACATGTCGAACAATGCAGCGGTCACGCCCGATGGGCGCGAGATCGGCCGCGCGCAGGCCCTACAGGCGCGCGCTGCCGGTGTTGCGCCGAGCGCCGACATGAACCCGGTGCTGCTGAAGCCCGAGGGCGAGGCCGGCGCGCAGATCATCGTGCAGGGCAGCCTCGAAGGCCGCGCCACGGCGCGTGACTATCAGCGCCTGCGCGCGGGTTTGCTGCCGCGGGTGCTGGAAAGCTTCGAGCGGCTCGGTCAAGGCGTTGATCTCGTGCTCGTCGAGGGTGCGGGCAGCCCCGCCGAAGTCAATCTGCGCGAGGGCGATATCGCCAATATGGGCTTCGCGCTTGCGGCCGATTGCCCGGTTGTGCTGATAGGCGATATCGAGCGTGGCGGTGTGATCGCGAGTCTGATCGGCACCGTCGGATTGCTTGATGACGATGAGCGGCGCCTGCTCAAGGGCACCATCGTCAATCGCTTTCGCGGCGATGTGAGTCTGTTCGACGATGCTTTGCCGATCATCGCGCAAGGCACCGGCGTGCCATGCCTCGGCGTCGTGCCGTATTTCGAGGCGGCGCGGCGCCTGCCGGCGGAGGATACGCTCGCCATGGATTCGCATGGCGCCCTTGGCGTGCGAGCCGACGCACGAATTCACGTCGTTGTGCCGGTGCTGCCGCGCATCGCGAATTTCGACGATCTCGATCCCTTGCGCGCCGAGCCCGATGTACGACTTAGCCTCATCCGCCCCGGCACACCGCTACCGGCCGATGCTGATCTCGTTCTGTTGCCGGGCTCCAAGGCAACGCGATCGGATCTCGCCGCGCTCATGACCGAGGGCTGGGACATCGACATCAAGGCGCATGTGCGCCGAGGCGGAAGCGTGCTCGGCCTGTGCGGCGGCTATCAGATGCTAGGCCGGCGTGTTGAGGATCCCGCGGGGATTGAAGGCACGGCAGGCTCATCCGATGGGCTGGGCCTGCTCGACGTCGCTACGACGCTCGCGGGAACAAAGCGCCTGGAGCCGGTCGATGGCATCGACGCGCTCACATCGACGCGCCTCACGGGCTATGAGATGCACATGGGCCGCACCGCCGGCCCCGATGCATCGCGCCCCTTTGCGCGGCTCGACGGCGAAAGCGAAGGCGCCCGCTCGGCGGATGGCCGGGTCATGGGCAGTTATCTGCATGGCTTGTTCGCAAGCGATGAGTTCCGCCACGCCTTCCTGAATGGCCTGCGTCAACGTGCGCCGAGCGGACTCGACTACACGGCGTCGGTCGACTCGGCGCTGGATGGTCTCGCCGCCCTTCTCGCTTCAAGCCTCGATCTCGATCGACTGCTTGCCATGGCGCGCGGCCAGCCATGACGACCCGCCTAACGCACGAACGCGGCGATCATCGCGATGATGACGCCGAGCAGCAGACAGGCAGCGGCATAGAGATAGAGCATGCGGCGGATATCAGCCTCGGTCGCACGCGCGCGACCATCACCGAGCCAGGGATCGGCGCTGACCTCGCCGCCATAATGGCGCGGTCCCATCAGGGCGAGACCGAGCGCACCGGCCGCCGCAGCTTCGGGCCAGCCGGCGTTTGGCGAGCGGTGCTTGCCGTGATCGCGCAGCATGATGCGAAGGCCCTGCCGCATGCTGCCACCCGGCACGAACAGCCCCGCGAGCGCAAGCAACACGCCGGCAAGGCGCGCCGGTACCCAATTGACCGCGTCGTCGAGCCGTGCCGACACCAGGCCGAAGGCACGATAGCGCGGCGTCTCGTGGCCGATCATGCTGTCCATCGTCGAGATCGCCTTGAAGGCGAAGAGCCCGGGCAGGCCAAGCAAGAGATACCAGAAGGCGGGCGCGACTACGCCGTCGCCATAACTCTCGGCGCAGCTTTCGACCGCCGCGCGCGCGACGCCATGCTCGTCGAGCACCGCGACATCGCGCCCGACGATGTGCGCTACCGCCACGCGTCCGCCGGCAAGGCCCTCGCGTCGAAGCGCATGGCCGACGCGGCGCACATGGTCGAACAGATCGCGCTGCGCCAGCATCATCGCGGCAAGCACGACCTCGATCGCCCAACCATAGGGGATCGCGGCGGCGATCGCGGACGCCGCCGCACCGATGCCCGCCGCGCCGCCGGCGACCAACAGCGCGGTGATCGCGCCGCGCGCGACGAGCGTTTTCTCGCCACGCGCCGCGCGGTTGAGCTTGCGGTCGAGGAACCCGGTCGCGGCGCCGATCGCGCGCACCGGATGCGGCAACCAGCGCGGATCGCCGATCAGCCAATCGAGCCCGAGCGCGAACAGCAAAATCAGCGCGGCGCCGGGCCCCGCCAGCCAGTCGATGCCGGCGCCGCTCGGCAGGTTTCTCAACCCATCGGCAAACATCGGGCAACCATAGCATGAGTGACGCCGCCGTCCTGCTTTGTGGCCACGGCAGCCGCGACCCAGAGGCGATCCGCGAGTTCGAGATACTGGCCAGCGCGATGCGCGCCCGCCTGCCCGGCCGCGTGGTCGAGCATGGCTTCCTTGAATTCGCGCGACCGACCATCGGCGAGGTGCTTGAGCGACTTCGGGTCGCGGGGGCGCGCGAAGTCCACGCTTTGCCCGGCATGTTGTTCGCTGCCGGCCATGCCAAGAACGACATTCCCTCGGTGCTCAACAATTTCACGGCCACGCACCCGGAAATCACCATTCGCTACGGCCGCGAGCTCGCGATCGACCCCTTGATGCTGAAGGCCGCGCGCGAACGCATCGAAACCGCCGAGCGCACGGCGTCTTCGCGCCATAGTCGCGCGGATAGCCTGCTCCTCGTCGTCGGCCGAGGCACGACCGACCCTGACGCCAATTCGAACGTCGCCAAGGTCGCGCGCCTGCTTGTCGAGGGCCTCGGCTATGGCTGGGGTGAGGCCGCGTTCAGCGGCGTCGCCCATCCGCGCACCGACGCCGCGATCGCACGCGCGCTGAGGCTCGACTTCAAGCGCATCGTGGTGTTCCCCTATTTCCTGTTCACCGGCGTCTTGGTGAAACGCATCTACGAGGCCGCGGACGAGGCCATACGTGCGCAAACCGGGGTCGAAATCGTCAAGGCGCCCTATCTGAACGACCACCCTTGGGTCGTGCAGGCGTTTCACGATCGGCTCGATGAGATCACCCAGGGCGCCAATCTGATGAACTGCCAATTGTGCAAATATCGCGTGCAGATCATCGGCTATGAGGATGACCTCGGCGCGCCGCAAGCGGGCCACCATCATCATGTCGAAGGCATCGGCACCGACGCCGACCGCCATCAACAAGACCATGATCATCACCATGATCACCCGCCGCATGCGGCGCCTCGACGGGGCAAGTGACCGTCCATGAGCCGTGCCGCCATGGCCTATGAGCGCAACCCGGCGGCGATTACTCGCGGTTCGTTCGAGATCATTCGCGCCGAGGCCGATTTGACCGGCTTGCCGGCCGATGCCGAGGCCGTCGCAGTGCGCATGATCCACGCCTGCGGCATGGTCGATATCGTGCGCGATCTTCACATCACGCCGGGCGCGGCAGAAGCGGGGCGCGCGGCCTTGCGCGCCGGCGCGCCGATCCTCTGTGACGTCGCCATGGTCGCCGCCGGAATTACGCACGCGCGCCTGCCGGCGAATAACGCCGTGATCTCGAGCATCGCCGACCCTGATGTCGCGAGGGACGCCGCCGCGCGCGGCATCAGCCGTGCCGCCATGTCGGTCGAACGCTGGCAGAGCAGGCTTGAGGGTGCCGTGGTCGCGATCGGCAATGCGCCGACCGCCTTGTTTCGCCTGATCGAAGGCCTCGACGCCGGTTGGCCCAGGCCCGCCTTGATCGTCGCGACGCCGGTCGGCTTTGTCGGCGCGGTCGAATCGAAGGCGGCATTGATCGAAGCCGGGCTCGGCCTGCCCTATGTCGTGCTGACCGGTCGGCGCGGCGGTAGTGCGCTGGCAGCGGCGGCGGTCAACGCATTGGCGATGGATGAGGGCGCGCGGTGACGCCCTGGCTTCACATCATCGGCCTTGGTGAAGACGGCCTCGATGGTCTTTCGACCGTAAGCCGTGCGCTGATCGGCAGTGCCGAGCTGATCGTCGGCGGTGCGCGGCACCTAGCGTTGATCGGCGAGAGCAAGGCCGAGAAAATGGCCTGGCGCCAACCGCTCGCCGACACCATGCCTGATCTGTTACGCTGGCGCGGCCGGCACGTCGTCGTGCTCGCGACCGGCGACCCGCTCTGCTACGGCATCGGCAATCAATTGCTGCGCCATGTCCCGCTCGCCGAACTACGCATCATCCCGGCGCCATCGGCCTATGCCTTGGCGGGCGCGCGGCTCGGGTGGGACGCCGCCGAGATCGATCGTGTGACCGTGCATGGCCGCCCGCTAGAAACACTCCGCCGTTATTTCGCGCCTAACGCAAAGTTGCTCGTGCTCGCGCATGACGGCTCGACGCCCGCCGAAGCCGCGCGCCTCTTGGTCGAAGCCGGTTATGGCGAAAGCGCGGTCACCGTGTTCGATCATATGGGCGGGGACAAGGAACGCCGTGTCGATGGGACGGCCGCAGACTGGCATGAGCCACGCGGCACTGATTTCAACACGATCGCGATTCATTGCATCGCCGGGCCGCGCGCCAAGCGCTTCCGTGGTGCAGCTGGGCTGCCCGACCACGCGTTTGAAAGCGATGGCACGATCACCAAACGCGAAGTGCGTGCCGTAACGCTCGCCATGTTGGGGCCGCACCCCGGCGCCGTTTTGTGGGATGTCGGCGCCGGCGCCGGCTCGATCGCCATTGAATGGCTTTTGCTGGAGCCGCGCGCCGAAGCCATCGCGATCGAGCGCGAGCCGGCACGCATCGCGCTGATCGCGCGCAACGCCGAAGCGCTCGGCACGCCCGAGCTAGAAATCGAACCGGGCGAGGCGCCGGCGGTGCTCGAGGGCCTGCCGGATCCAGACGCCGTCTTTATCGGCGGCGGGTTGAGCGCACCCGAGCTGATCGAGACCTGCTATGAGCGATTGAAGCCGGGCGGACGGCTCGTCGCCAACGCTGTCACGCTCGAAGCCGAGGCGACGCTGATCCGCGCGCGCGAACGTTTGGGCGGCACGCTGGCGCGCCTCGCAATATCACGCGCCGAGGCGCTTGGGCCTTTCAGCGCCTGGCGTTCGCTCATGCCGGTCACTCAATATGCCGTCACCAAGGAGTGGCCGTGACCGGCACGCTTTTTGGCCTCGGCATCGGACCGGGCGATCCCGAGCTGATCACGCTCAAGGCGCACGCAATTTTGACGCGCGTCAAGGTGATTGCCTATCCGGCACCCGAACATGGCGAAAGCCTGGCGCGCCGGATCGTCGCGCCGCATCTGCCAGGCACGCAACGCGAGATCGCGATACGCATGCCGCTCGATGCCGCGCGTTTTCCCGCCCGCGAGGTCTATGACGAGGCCGCGCGCGAGATTCGTGCCGTGCTCGATGCCGGCGAGGACGTTGCCGCGCTATGCGAGGGCGATCCCTTTCTCTATGGTTCGTTCGCCTATTTGTTCGCGCGCCTTGCCTCGACCCATAAGGTCGTGGTCGTGCCCGGCGTTTCCTCGCTCACCGCCGCCGCCGCCGCGACCGGACAGCCGCTCGCGCTTCAGCGCGATGTGTTGACCGTGATCCCCGCGCCGCTGCCCGATGCCGATATCGCGCGGCGCCTCGAAGATAGCGACAGCGCGGCGATCATGAAGCTAGGCCGACATCTTGGCCGCGTGCGTGCGCTGCTCGTCGCGCTTGGGTTGATTGAACGAGCCTGGTACATCGAGCACGCCACGATGGCGGCGCAGAAGGTGCTGCCCTTGGCGCACGCGCCCGAGGCCGCGCCCTATTTCTCGCTGATCCTGATCACCAGCAAAGAGACACCCCGCCTGTGAGCGAAACGCCCGCCATCATTGCCCTTACGCCCGGCGGCCTCGCGCTCGCCCAGCGCCTTGCGGGCCATGTGCCCGGCGCGCTCGTGCACGCAACCGAGAACGCCGGCAAAGGCGATGTCGCGATCGGCCGCGTGATCTCCCATGTCCGCGCGCTGTTCGAGGCCAATACGCCGATCATTGGTATTTGCGCCGCAGGCATTCTGATTCGGAGCGTCGCGCCCGCGCTTGTCGACAAGACCAAGGAACCGCCGGTGCTTGCGGTCGCCGAAGATGGTAGCACGGTCGTGCCGCTGCTTGGCGGCCACCGTGGCGCCAACCGTATTGCGCGTGAGATCGCCGGGGCGCTTGGCATCAAGGCCGCGCTCACCACCGCGAGTGACGTGAGCCTTGGCACGGCGCTCGACGATCCGCCGGCCGGATACAAATTGGCGCCGCACTCGAACATCAAAGATGTCGCCGCCGCGCTGCTCGCGGGCGACGCCGTCAACCTCGAGGTCGAGGCCGGCGACGCCGCTTGGCTTGATAACGCGGCGATCCACCACGATTCCTCGGTGCACGCCGGTATTCTGATTACCGATCGCGCCGTGTTGCCGGGTCCACACACCGTGGTCTACCACCCGGCGGTCCTGGCGGTCGGCGTAGGCTGTGTGCGCGGTGCTGCCGCGGAGGAGGTGATCGGACTGATTGAAGCCGCGCTTCATGAGGCCGACCTTGCGCCGGCCGCGATCGGCGGTCTCTTCTCACTCGATCTCAAGCTCGACGAACCGGCTTTTCATGTCGCGTCGCGCCATTTCAACGTGCCGTTTCGCACATTCGATACGCCGGCCCTTGCGGCCGAGGCCGATCGTTTGGCGACGCCGTCCGACGCGGTGGAGCAGGCGATCGGACTCAAGGGCGTTGCCGAAGCCGCCGCGCTCGCGGCCGCCGGCCCACACGGCAAGCTGATCCTGCCGAAGCGAAGCAACCGTTCGGCCACGTGCGCCATTGCGCGCGCGCCTCTGCCCATCGAGGCCGAGCGGCTCGGTCATCGCCAGGGCGAGCTCGCGGTGATCGGTATCGGGCCCGGCACGAGCGCCTGGCGTACGCCCGAGGCGCACGCGGCTTTAGCCGCCGCCGACGACATCATCGGCTATTCGCTTTATCTCGATCTGCTTGGTCCGCTGATCGGCACCAAGGCGCGGCACGACTACGCGCTTGGCGAGGAAGCCGCACGCGCCGAGGCCGCGCTCGAACTCGCCGCCAAGGGACGGCACGTCGCGCTGATCTCATCGGGCGATGCCGGGATTTACGGCATGGCCTCGCTCGCGCTCGAAACCATCGAGGCGCGGCTCGACGATGCGGCGCACCGCACCAGCTTTCGCGTGTTGCCGGGCGTTTCGGCGCTCCAAGCCGCCGCGGCGCGTGCCGGCGCGCCCTTAGGTCATGATTTCTGCGTGCTCTCGCTCTCGGACCGTCTGACCCCGCTCGCGGTGATCGAACAGCGATTGGCAGCGGCGATCGAAGGCGATTTCGTCATCGCGCTGTTCAACCCGGCGGGCCAGACACGGCGCGAGCCGCTGAGCCGCGCGCTCCGCCAATTGCGCACCGCGCGACCGCCCGCCTGCCCGATCGTCGTCGCGCGCGAACTTGGCCGGCCCGACGAGCGCGTCATTGTCACGACGCTCGGCGCGCTCGATGAAGCAAGCATCGACATGCTGAGCCTCCTGATCATTGGCAATAGCACGTCACGCATCGTGCGCCATGGTGGCGTCGACTATGTCTTGACGCCGCGTGGCTATCGGGTGACGCCCGCGCGATGACGGTTCATTTCATCGGCGCGGGGCCGGGCGCGCCTGACCTCATCACCGTGCGTGGGCTCAATCTGATCAGTCGTTGCCCGCTCGTGCTCTATGCCGGCTCGCTCGTGCCGCGCGCCCTGCTCGCGAAAGCCCGCAAGAGCGCGACGATCATCGATACCGCCTCGCTGACCCTCGATGAGATCATCGCGGCGATCGAGGCCGCGCATCGGGCCGGCAAAAATATCGCCCGCGTGCATTCGGGCGACCCCTCGCTCTATGGCGCGATTGCCGAACAAATGCGCCGGCTCGATGCGCTCGGCATACCTTACGACGTGACGCCGGGCGTGCCGGCCTTTGCCGCCGCCGCCGCCGCGATCAAGCGCGAACTCACGCTCCCCGGCATCGCGCAAAGCATCGTGCTCACACGGACCGCCGTGCGCGCTTCGGCCATGCCGAAGGGCGAGGAACTCGAGCGTTTCGCGGCAACCGGCGCGACCCTTGCGATCCATCTCTCGATCAACAATTTGGCGCGCCTCGTGCGCCAGCTCATTTCCCATTACGGCGCGGACTGCCCGGTCGTGATCGCGCACCGGGTGAGTTGGCCCGACGAGGTCATCGTGCGTGGCACGCTGGCGGACATTCGCGCCAAAGTGAGACCCCATGGCTTCACGCGCACCGCTTTGGTGCTGGTCGGCCGCGCGCTGGAGCCCGCGTCCTTCGAGGACAGCCGGCTTTACCATCCGGCGCACAGCCATGTGCTGCGTCCAGCGCGCGGTTCAGCCGCCAAATCGCGCCGCAAGCCAGCCTAGCGCCGCCTCGACGCCATCGACGGTCTCGCCCGGCGGCGACCGGGGCCGCTCGATCAAGATCACCGGGAGGCCGAGATCGCGTGCCGCGACCAGCTTCGCCTCGGTCGCGCTCCCCCCGCTCGCCCGGCTGACCACGAGCTCGATGCGCGCCGCTTCCATCAAGGTGCGCTCGGCATCGACGCTGAACGGTCCGCGCGCCAAAACCAGCCGATCGCCCGCCAATGGCAGTGGCACGGTCGGCGGTTCGATCATGCGAACGAGGAAGCACCGATCGGCGAGGCGCGCAAAGGGCTCAAGGCCGCGACCGCCAATCGTGAGGAAGACGCGCCGCGCGCCAGATTCAGCGATTGCCTCCGCCGCGTCATCGTTGTTCGCGACGAACCGCCAATTGTCGCCGGGCACCATGCGCCAGCGCGGGCGCACCAAGGCGAGCCGCGCCACGCCGACAATGACGCAGGCCTCGGCAGCGTGGCGCGAGATCGTCGCGGCGAACGGATGCGTCGCGTCGATCAGCGCATCGGTCCGCTCGGCACGCAAGAACGCGGCAAGACCATCGACGCCGCCGAAACCGCCCATGCGAACGCGGCCCGCCGGCAGGCGCGGGCTTTGCGTGCGCCCGGCGAGCGTGCTCGTGACCTCAAGCGCCGCGCCGAAGCGCGCGGCTGCTTGAGCGGCGAGGTCGAGCGCCTCGGCGGTGCCACCGAGAATAAGAAGCCGGTGCGTCATGGCCCTGCGCGGCCGAACAACCGCCCTTCGCGATCAATGACCACGACTTCGAGCGCTATTGGCGTATTGGCCGACGCGAGCACGCCGAGCGCGGTCGCCCGCGCTTTCGCCGCGATCGCGTCGATCAGCTTCGGCGCGCCATCATTCGCCGCGACCAATGCTTGCGCAACGCTGGCGGCGTTCTCGATCAGACCAATCGTCCGCGTATCGAGCCCAGCCTCGGCGGCGAGCGTGGCGAGGAGGCGCGAATCCGCTCGGCTCCGTTTCGAGTGCAAATCAAGATGGCCGGCGGCGAGTTTGGCGAGCTTCGCCGGCCCGCCCGCGATGGTAACGCGCTCGATCGGGTGGCGGCGCAGATATTTCAGCATGCCGCCGGCGAAATCGCCCATCTCGATTAGCGCGGTATCATCCAATGCATAGAGCGCCTTCACCGCGGCTTCCGAGGTGCGCCCGGTCGAACCCGCGATGTGCTTGAGACCGAGCGCGCGCGCGACATCGATGCCGCGTTCGATCGAATGAATCCAGGCCGAGCACGAATAGGGAATCACGATGCCGGTCGTGCCAAGAATCGAAAGCCCGCCGACGATGCCGAGGCGCGCGTTCAAGGTGCGTTCGGCGAGCTTGGCGCCACCCGGAATCGAAATCGTAATTTCGGCGTCCGGCGTCGCGCCGTGCCGCGCGGCGAGAGCGCCGAATGCCTCCGTCATCATCCGACGAGGCACTGGATTGATCGCGGGTTCGCCGACCGGAACCGGCAGGCCGGGCAGCGTCACGGTGCCGATGCCTTCGCCGGCGCGAAACAGAAGGCCTTGCCCCGTCTTGAGGGGCCGAACCTCGGCTCGGATCAGGGCGCCGTGCGTCACGTCAGGGTCGTCGCCGGCGTCCTTGATGATTCCGGCGCGCGCGATCCCCGCCGCAAGTGCGTACTCGGCCAAGGCAAAAATCGCGTCTTGGCCCTTTGGCAGGCGCACGACCACCGGATCGGGAAAGCCGCCCGTCAGAAGCGCCTGATAGGCCGCCAGAGCCGCCCCCGTGGCGCAGGCGCCGGTCGTGAAGCCGGTGCGCAGCGGACCGCTTGGCTTTTTGTGCTCGTCCATGGGCCAAGTCTAGCAGGCGCGGCGCGTCTGGTCGGCCCGCGCGTCGGCCGATAAGATCGCTCTCATGATCGACCACAATTCCCTCTCGCGCCTGCCCGCCATGCCGGAATTCATGCCGGGTCATGTCTGGCTGGTCGGCGCCGGGCCGGGCGACCCGCGCCTGCTTTCGCTGTTGGCGCTGCATGCGCTGGGCGAAGCCGACGTGGTGATCTACGACGCGCTGGTCAGCCCCGGGGTGCTCGCGCTCGCCACGACCGGCGCCGCGCTCGAATACGCCGGCAAACGCGGCGGCAAGCCTTCGCCCAAGCAGCGCGACATCTCGGAGCGTCTGATTGAACTCGCGCGCACAGGGCGCAAAGTGCTGCGTCTCAAGGGCGGCGACCCTTGCCTGTTCGGGCGCGGCGCGGAGGAGGCCTTAGCGCTCGCAGCCGCCGGCGTGCCGTTCCGCTTCGTGCCCGGGATCACGGCCGGTATTGGCGGCCTCGCCGCAGCCGGTATTCCAATGACGCATCGCGACGTCAATTCCGCGATCACGTTCCTGACCGGGCACGATGCCGGCGGGGAATTGCCGGATACGATCGATTGGCGGGCGCTTGTCCAAGGCGCGCCGGTGCTGGTGCTCTATATGGGACTCGCCCATCTCGCGCGCATTGCCGAGAAACTGATCGACGCCGGCCTTGGCGCCGAAACGCCGGCCGCGCTGGTTTCAAAGGCCACACTGCCGGAGCAGCGCGTGCTCGAAACCGTGCTTGGCCGCGCCGCATCCGAAGCCACAGCGGCGGGGCTCGAGCCACCTTGCCTGATCGTGATCGGCGAGGTGGTTGCGTTCCGCGCCGCGCTCGACCCCGACGCCGCGCCCGAAAACCGCGCCCGCGCCGCCGAAGCGATTCTCCACAAGGCAAGCCGGGTCGCCCTCTAACCATGGCATCGCGGTCGACGGCGTTTTATCATCGCGAAGCAACGACGCGCCGATCGGTCGGCGCCAATGGGGCGTCTTGAATGGATCAGTTTCGTCGCAATCCTGTGCTCTGGCTGATCGTGCTCGGCGCGATCCTGGTCTATTCCGTGCTCGAAGGCGGCCTGTTGGGCGAGAAGAAAGACGAACAGGGCATGGGTGGGCCGAGCACATTGGTCGCCGGCGTCGACATTGGCGGGCCGTTCGAGCTGGTTGACCAAACCGGCAAGACCGTGACCAACGCCGATTTCGCCGGCAAGATGATGTTGGTCTATTTCGGCTTTACCTATTGCCCCGACATCTGCCCGGCCGAGCTCCTGATCATGGGCCAAGCGGTCGATCTGCTGGGCGACAAGGCCGCCGACGTGGTGCCGATCTTCATCACGGTCGACCCAAAGCGCGACCCGCCCGACAAGATGAAAGACTATGTCGCGGCGTTCCACCCGCGCCTGGTCGGGCTGACCGGCAACGAGGCGCAGGTGAGCGCGGCGGCAAAGGCCTATCGCGTCTTTTACCGCTATGTGCCCGAGAAGGAAGGCGGCGAGCTTGGCGATGATTATCGCGTCGACCACACCGGCTATATTTATTTGATGGATCGGTCGGGGCTTTATGTCGCCCATTTCGTCCATGGCCAAAGCGCCGAGATCATCGCGGCCGGCATCAAGAAGCATCTGTGAGGATTTCTCGCGCGCACCCGATTCTTCCAATCGTCATCGCCGGGCTTGGCTCGGCAATCCGGGAAAATTCAAGAAGCCTGGATGA